>JARRNW010000081.1:0-10679 GCA_037384565.1 Candidatus Thiodiazotropha sp. | reverse complement strand
AAAAAGACTTAACCGGTTCATGACACTTTCACCAGGCGGAAGTATTTATTAACCCGGCACCTAAATATGCCCTATTCAGGGCTTGCTTGTAGCCCCTATCCATATAATTCTAAGGGCAGGTCGAAGCGTGCCTGCTTGCAGCAAGGCATCAAAATGCCGCTGTAGTCACCCTACAGCCAGTTTTGATAACGCAGCAACTACCGTTGACGCTGTATCGGCTATGCTTCTATGCTCGTGGATCGGAGTTCGAGCGCTACTCTGCCCTCTATTATTAACCCGGCACCTGAATCCGTGGGTTCATGACGGTATATAGCCTACCGCTGTGCTCGCCATGAACCCACGGATCCCGGTGGAACTTAGACATTCAAAAGCGATGAAAAACAAAAACTGGCTGCTGTTGCTTTTCATTCTGCTGCTGGTTGGCGGTATAGGCTGGAAGTTCTTCGAGCGTTTGCGGGAGACAGACAGCGGTGTAATAAACACCACACAATCCCATCCGATCCCGGTCGAGGTGGCCGATATCCAGATCGGTGACATGGCATTGCGCCGGACATTTTCCGGTACTCTGCAAGCCTTCTCGGAATTCGTGGTCGCGCCGAAGGTGAGTGGCCGGATCGAGGCGATTGAAGTGGACCTTGCCGATGTCGTAACGCGAGGCCAGATGGTGGCCCGACTTGATAACGACGAGTATGTTCAGGTAGTGCGTCAGGCGGAGTCCGACCTAGCGGTTGCTGAGGCGAATCGGGCAGAGGCCGAGAGTCTTTTGAAGATCGCCGAGCGTGAGCTGGAACGCGTGGAACAACTGCGCCGAAAGGGCGTCAGTTCCGAGTCCCAGCGTGATATCGCAATGGCGGATCAGCTTGCCAAGGCGGCCCATGTAGCGGTAACCAAAGCCCAGGTAGTGCGTGCCCGGGCAGAGCTGGAGACTGCGCGTATCCGCCTCGGCTATACCCAGGTAAAAGCCGATTGGAACAGCGGTAGTGAACGGCGGGTCGTAGCGGAACGATTTGTCGATGAGGGGGAGACGGTCAGTGGCAATGCCCAGTTGCTGCGTATCGTGGAGCTCGATCCCATGAAGGCGGTCATCTTTGTCACCGAAAGAGACTATGCGAGCCTGCACCCGGGGCAGGTAGCCAGTTTGACTACGGATGCCTATCCCGGTGAACGTTTTGCGGCCGAAATTCTACGCATCTCCCCGGTGTTTCGTGAGAACACCCGCCAGGCCCGGGTCGAACTAAGGGTTGATAATCCGGATCAACGGCTCAGACCCGGACTTTTTGTACGTGCCGATCTGGTGCTGAAACGTGCCCAATCGGTGGTGATCGTCCCGGAACAGGCGTTGACCAACCGAAACGGGCAGGATGGCGTATTCGTGGTTGAGCACGAGGGGGACCGGGTTCGCTGGTGGCCGGTCAGCACAGGGATACGCCAGGCACAGCAGGTTGAGGTGACAGGTGAGGGGCTCAACGGCCGGGTCGTGGTACTGGGTCAACAGCTATTGGACGATGGTTCCGCGGTCGCGGTTACTACTACGCCTGCCAAGTCAGGTATCACTCGATAAGAAGGATAGCGAAACAGATAGCTATGTCATCTATCGCGTCTGCGCTGTCCTGTTATGACTCTGGTAACATCTACAACCCATGAATCTTCCCCGCGCCAGTGTTCGCCGTCCCATCTTTACAACGATGTTGACACTGATAGTCGTGGTGCTCGGACTGGTTTCGCTCAGTCGGTTGCAGATCGACCTGCTGCCCAATATCGAACTGCCCACCCTGACGGTACGCACCCAGTACGAGGGCGCCGATCCCATCGTCATGGAACGGCTGGTGACTCAGATCGTGGAGGAGATCGTGGGTACCGTGCCCGGTGTGGAGGAGCTGACCTCCAGCTCATACGAAGGTAACAGCAGCGTCAAGGTAACGTTTGGCTGGGGCACCCCCATCGATGCGGCGGCGGTGGATGTGCGCGCCACCCTGGAAGACGAGATCAGTGAACTACCCGATGACATCGTCGGTCCCCGGGTCAGCAAGTTCGATGTGGATACCTATCCGGTGGTGATCCTCGGCATCTCCAGCAAACTCAATCCAGTGGAACTGACCCAGATTGTCGAGGATCAGGTGCGTTACCGCTTCTCCCGGGTTCCCGGTGTGGCTCAAGTCGATCCCTGGGGCGGCTTTACCCGGGAGGTACGGGTGGCGCTTGATCCGGCCAAACTGAACGCCCTGGGACTCCCGCTGAGCGACATCCTAGACGCCATCAAGGATGCCAATCTGGATTTGCCCGCCGGCAAGATCGAACGCGGCCCCTATGAGGTGACCCTGCGCGCCCCGGCGGAGTTTGCGAGTCTGGACCAGATCCGGGGGACGGTGATTGCCCGCCAGGCGGGTTCGGTGGTGACCTTGGGGCAGGTCGCCCGGGTCAGGGATACCTATGAAAAACTGACCCGGATCATCCGCGTCAATGGCGAACAGGGGCTGCGGGTGGCGATCCGCAAACAGCCCGAGGCCAATACGGTGGAGGTGTCGCGGGCGGTGCTCGAAGAGGTAGAAAAGGTCAACCGGGCCTTCCCGCAGATTCACATTACGCCGGTGATCAACCAGGGCAACTTCATCCAACGGGCGATCAGCAATGTGGCCCGCTCGGTGCTCTACGGCGGCGCCCTGGCGGTTCTGGTACTGCTGTTCTTTCTGCGCAATCTGCGCAGTACGCTGGTGATTTCACTGGCGATACCCATCTCGGTAGTTGCCACTTTTGGCCTGCTCTACTTTGCCGGCTTCACCCTCAATCTGATGACCCTGGGCGGACTGGCACTCGGGGTGGGCATGATGGTGGACAGCTCGGTGGTGGTGCTGGAGAACATCTTTCGTCGTCAGCAGGAGGAGAAAGAGAGCGCGCCGGAAGCCTCGGTTCAGGGCACTCAGGAGGTCGCTTCCGCAGTGGTCGCCGGTACCTTGACCACCCTGGTGATCTTCCTCCCGCTGATCTTCGTCCAGGGGGTCTCAGGGGTCCTGTTCAAAGAGCTTGCCTACGTGATTATGTTTGCGTTGTTCTGCGCGCTGCTGGTGTCCCTGAGCCTGGTGCCGATGCTGGGTTCCAGGCTGCTCAGAACGACTGGGGGCATGAATCGGACGGGTGACGGCAGCCCTGGCCTGGCCCAGTTCGCGGGGGGGCTCTTCAGCGGTCTGGAGAACCGCTACCGGAAACTGCTCCGGGGCGTGTTGCGCCACAAGCTCGTGACCATTGTCTCGGCGCTGCTCCTGTTCTTCGCCAGTCTGCTGCTGACCCCCTATATCGGCACCGAGTTCATCCCACCCAGCGACGAGGGAGAGGTTAGTATCACCGGGGAGATGGAGGTGGGTACCCGACTGGAATTGATCGACCGCCAGACCCGTCTACTGGAGGCACAGGTTTATACCGCGGTGCCGGAAGTCCGTTCATCCGTGGTCAGTGTCACCACATCGGGAACCCGGGGCAGTGCCATGGCGAAGGGGGAGATTCGTCTCAACCTTGGACCGGCCCGGGATCGGTCACGCTCCAATCAGGCGATTGCCGATGACCTGCGCGAGCGTCTCGCCGGGGGTATTGCGGGGATGAAGATCCGGGTGCGCGCCCCCCAGGGACAGTTTCTCCTGGAACGGATTCTGGATACGGTGGAAGGGGTAACGGTGGAGGTGCGGGGGTTCGATCTCGAGACCCTGGACCTGCTGGCAAAGCAGGTTTCAGCGGCGGTCATGGATGTGCCTGGTGTCACGGATGTGGCGTTAAGCCGAGAGGCTGGCGTTCCTCAGCAGGAGATCCATGTGAATCGGCAAAAGGTCAGCGATTTGGGGCTCAGCGTGCGGGATGTGACCGAAGTGATCGAAACCGCGGTGGCCGGTTCGAAGGCGGGTGAATACCGGGTGGCGGGAAATTCCTACCGCATCCTGGTGCAGCTCGAATCGGCTGAAAAGCGCTCCATCGACGAGATCCTGGACCTGACCCTGCGCACTCCTGCAGGCGAACAGGTGGCGCTGCGTAATCTGGTGGAGACCACAACCGGGAAGGGGCCGGTCACTATTGAGCGCAAGGACCAGCAACGCCTGGTCAAAGTTACCGCTAATGTCGCCCAGCGGGATCTTGGTTCGGTGGCGACCGAGATCCAGGCGCGCATCGATGCGATAGCCCGACCGATCGGCTATGATCTCATCATCTCCGGTAACTACGAAGCGCAACAGAAGTCCTTTGATGAACTGCTGGTGTCCCTGCTGCTTGCTCTGTTGCTGGTCTACATGGTGCTCGCGTCACAATACGAATCCTTCGGCGATCCTTTGGTGGTGATGCTGTCGGTACCCCTGGCCGCTACCGGTGTTGTGCTGACCCTGTTTCTCACCGATACCACCCTCAATCTGCAGTCGGCCATTGGCTGTATCATGCTCGGGGGCATCGTCGTCAACAATGCGATTCTATTAGTCGATCAGGCTGGGCGGCTGCGCAGGGAGGGCATGCTCACGGAGCCTGCCCTGGTGGAGGCCGGGCGTCGGCGCCTGCGCCCGGTCTTGATGACCACCCTGACCACTATCCTGGCATTGATGCCGCTGGCTCTGGGTATCGGTGAAGGCGCGGATGCCCAGGCACCCCTGGCCCGGGCCGTGGTGGGCGGACTGACGGTTTCGACCTTGGTCACCCTGGTATTGATTCCGGCTGTCTACGCACTTTTCCATCGGGATCCTGGGAGAGGAGAGCGACTGCAAGCGGGCCTCAATCAAGATTCTGGGCGGGCAAGTGTTTGATATGAAATGATTTGTGCCTGTTGAATAGGAAGCTTGGTTGCATTACCTTACTAAATTAGTCTGTTATTTCGGGTGGGCTGCTGCTAGAACTACTCACAAGTGACTAGGAAAGTTAAACAGGAGAGACTCATGAAAGAGGCAGTCCTGGAAATACGACGGATGTTGGGCAGCGCCCTGCTATTGCTGGGCTTTCTATTATTGATCATCAACCATCTTACAGTGATTGCAGGGACCCCTTGGCTGATCCCTGAATTCCTGCAATTGCAGTAGTCCGGGTTAGTAGACTCAGCAGCTAGCCGGTCAGCAGAGGACAAAGCGGTCCTTACCCTGGTTCTTTGCCTCGGTCCGGCGGGTATCGAGCAGTTTCAACAGAGCGGGTAACGCTTCGATCGTATCCGCCGAGCGCTCACACAGCCCGATGCTTGCCGTCACCGGTTTACCGTCGGGCAGATTGCCCAGCCCCTCATCGTGGATTCTCTGGGCAATGATACGTCCGCCCTGGCAGTCGGTACCGGGCAGGACCAGCATAAACACCTTTTCACTCCAGTGAACCAGGATGTCGTTGTGCCGCAAGCTATCGTGAAGAATTTCGCCGGCCTCCTGGATGACATGGCTATAGGTTTCATCGCCATACTGCGCAATGATCTTCTGTGTGTCGTCGAGGTCGATCAGGGCCACACTGAGCATTTCATTGTGCAGTTTCGCCTTCTCGAAGGCCTGGGTCAGTGTCTGGTTGCCGGATTTGCGGGTTTGGGCGCCAGTCACGGGGTCGTAGTCCGGCCGCATCACCAGGGCGATCATATGTTGCAGTTGTATTAACGAGGCAAACAGCACAATGCTGAAAACAATAACCAGCAACCAGAGGGTCGGAAACAGTTCAGCGGATGGCAGGGTCTTTAGGAAGCCCATTCCTGTTATGGGTATCAGGGTCAGCGGAAGGGCCAGAGCAGTACATTCTATGAGTGTGAGGGGAAACAGACCGAGTAGGCCCAACGCAATATAGGGCAGCAGGTTATACAGCTGAATGATTGGCGAGAGACTGTCAGGCGAGGTACTGGTGAGAAACAGGGCCGCTGCGAAAAAGGTCAATGGCAGGTTAAGCAGCATTCCGGTCAACAGAAACAGACTGCTGTTCAAACTGGGCTCTTTTGCCCGGTAGGTTGCCAGGTAGACGAAGTGCAATGTTGAAACCAGCCGGACGATAAGAATAGGCCAGAACTGATTGGCGGGTAATAACCAGTAATCGACCACCAGCCATAAGGGAACCAATACGGCGAATAGGGATGCGAGGAAGCGGATACGCTTAAGCAATTGTTCGGCGCGATGCCTGCGCATGTAAACCGGGTGCTCATCGGCGGATAGAAGATCATCCAGTTCCTGGATTGACAAGATGCCGGAATTCTTTCCGAGGTGCGCAATGTAGGTGTTGAGTAGAGACATATGGCATTTCCAGGGGGGCGGACCCCATCCAGTTTTGTACAAACATTCCAATGTCTTATTAACCTGAATATTCTGCACATATCAACTGATATGTTTCAGGCGGCTCTTCAAAATGCTAAACCGGTTTGAGATTGGCAATTATCATCAATTCTCGATATTTAGGTACGTCTGAGTATCTGGAATCGGCGTATTTACTGTCTCGGGTCAAATCATATTTTGTTGAGTTATCGTATCATGTCGCTAGGCGTGTGTAGGGTACGATGATCTGCCTATCACTCGATATCGGTCGGAATACCCTGGGGAAGAGGATTCGACCGTAGTGGATACTCATACCTTTTTTCTGCATCTGTTGTTGATACTCGTGTTCTCCCGGTTGTTGGCGGAATGCGCGGTCTATCTCAAGGCCCCCTCGGTGATCGGTGAACTCTTGGCGGGCGTGTTGCTGGGTTCCTCTGTGCTGGGCTGGATCGAACCTACCAAGACCATCCAGTTGCTGGCGGAAGTGGGTATCATCCTGTTGCTCTTCAAGGTCGGTATCGATACTGATATCCGGCGTTTGATCAAAGCAGGCGGTCAATCGCTCCTGGTCGCGGTTGGTGGATTTCTGATGCCATTGGTCAGTGGCTTCGCACTGAGCTACTGGGTGTTCGGATTGTCTGCCCTGGTGTCGCTGTTCGTGGGAGGAACGCTGACCGCCACCAGTATCGGAATAACGATTCGTGTATTGGCGGACCTGGGGAGACAGCATGAGCGGGAGGGTGAAATCGTACTCGGCGCCGCTGTCCTGGACGATGTCCTGGGCGTCATACTGCTGGCGATACTTTATGATTTTTCAATTAACGGCGGTGTCAGTCTTACCAATCTGAGCAAGGTCCTGATCTTTATTCTGCTGTTTTTCGTTCTTGCGCCGATCGCCGCTAAACTGATCTCCCTTTTGATTCGTCGCATCGATCATTATTCGGATATGCCAGGCTTGATTCCAATTACGATCATCTCCCTGGTGCTATTTTTCGCCTGGTTGGCCCATGTGGTGGGCGCACCCGAGTTGCTGGGCGGCTTTGCGGCCGGATTGGCGCTGTCGCGTCGTTTCTTTCTGCCCTTCGGCGTGTCTTTGCACACAGATCGAAAGTTTGCGGGACGGATCGAAATGCAGATGGATCCCATCGTCTACATCTTCAGTCCGATATTCTTCGTTACCGTGGGGTTGTCGTTGAATCTGCGTGACATCGATTGGAGTTCGTCGTTTATCTGGAGCTTTGCCGGTGTCTTCTTTGTGGCGGCGGTGTTGGCGAAATTCGCGGGGGCCCTGCTGATTCGTGCGCACCCTCTTCAGAAACTGGCGGTGGGTATGGCCATGGTGCCCAGGGGTGAAGTCGGGTTGATCTTCGCCGAGTTAGGTCGTTCCAGCGGGATCTTTAACATGGAGGTCTATGCCGGTATGGTGATCGTGATTTCTCTGACAACCCTGTTAACGCCTTTCGCATTGAAGCTGTTCTATGCCCGTTATGCCGATAAGATGAACGCTCCGCTTCAGACATGAGGTTTGTAGGTTTCCTCCCCTGCTGGAATTGTTGCGGGTTTGTTCAAGCCCCGCAACTTCCAGATGTAATAGATTACCGGGATCACGAACAGGGAGAGTAACGGTGTGGTGGTCATGCCGCCAATCATCGGTCCGGCAATCCGGTTCATCACCCAAGTGAATCCCTGGGTAGCCTTTGGGGACTATTTACCGCCACCGCACTGGGATCCGCCGCATTTACTGCTTTCCATGGGGGTCTCGTCGGGCTTGGCGCTCTGCTGCATGCTGCCATCGCATTTGTCCGATGAACCGCAGGACATGCTGGAGGCCTTTTCTTCCGTTGACTCGCCACCGCACTTATCGCTGGTGTTCTCTGCGACGATGGTCGGCAGGCGGCTGCCCGGACGGGCATCGGCAAAGGGATTACTGGCAGCCTGGGCCGTACCGATGAACAGGGCGCCCAACAGCGCGCTGGCGAGGACTTTTTGGGACTGGACTTGAATCATGATCGAAGCTCCGAAAAAAGTGACAACCCGGTCAACGACTCACCTCTGGCTGTCAGATTGAATAAAAGGACTTTTTACCCGCTTGCGAACCGGAAAGCCAGGCCGTAGTCTATTTTCCATGACACTGCGTCGCAACATCACAAATCGTGGGGACGTTCCTGCCCTGACATCCTGGCGGGAGCAACTGCTGGAACGGCGTCGTTTCCTGCTCGGACTCGCCGGAGGATCTCTTTCCCTGTTGTTGCCCCTGGCGTCAGGTGCGGATGTGAATGCCCTTGATGATACGGGCCGCTGGCGCCTAATCGCCGATGTACAGGCGCGGCTGTTTCCCAGCGAACCCCAAGCCCCCGGCGCCCGGGAGCTCAACGCGTTGGCCTACCTGCAGTGGGTGGTTGGTGACCGCAACATCGATCCCCAGGAGCGGGCCTTTATCCTACAGGGTTGCGACTGGTTGGAGTCCCTGAGTCGGGAACGCCATGGGCAAGGCTTTGTTGCGCTTGACGGTGAGCATCAAGAGGCCATGTTGGAACGTATCGCCCGCAGTGAGGCGGGGGAGAACTGGCTCTCCACCCTGCTGTTGTATCTGCTTGAAGCCCTGCTGAGCGATCCCGTCTACGGAGGCAACCCGGAAGGTATCGGCTGGCGCTGGTTAAGGCACCGCCCGGGTTTTCCCCGGCCCGACTCACACAACCGCTACCGAGCCGGCTGATGGCGGGGGAATTCGACATCTGCGTGGTCGGTAGCGGCGCGGGGGCGGGGCCGGTGATCTGGCGTCTGGCCCGTTCCGGCTATTCCGTTGTGGTGCTGGAGAAGGGGCCCTGGTTCCGTCGCGAGGACTTCAGCAAAGACGAGCTGGCCTGTTGCCGGCGCAGTCACTACACCCCCAATCTGCGCGACGAACAGCATGTGCTGGAGGAGTTGTCCGCTGCGGGCGAATGGCGAGCCACCCCGACCCAAGAGTCCAAACGGGACTTCTGGAACGGCAACATGGTAGGCGGTTCCAGTAACCTGATGTCGGGCTTTTTTCACCGGCTTAAGCCGCAGGATTTTCGCCTGCTTAGCGAGTTTGGTCCCATCGAGGGGGCCAACCTGACCGATTGGCCAATCGGCTACGATGATCTGGAACCCTACTACACCCTGGTGGAGCGGGTCGTGGGCGTTTCCGGCACTGTGACCCCGCATCCTCATCTGGAACCCCGCTCCAACCCGGATTTTCCCTATCCGCCGACCGTGGAGCACCCGGTCTCGGCTTGGATCGATCAGACCTGCCGGGGATTGGGTCATCACCCGTTGCGGGTACCCCGGGCGATTCTGTCGCGGCGGGAGGGGCAGCGGGACGCCTGCTCCTACTCGGGTTACTGCGGCAGCTACGGCTGCTCCACCAATGCCAAGGGCAGTGCCCGGGCCGCCTTGATTGAACCGGCGCTGGCCACCGGCCGCTGTGATCTGCGTCCCCACAGTAAGGTGTTTCACCTGGAAAGCGACGCCAGGGGACGGGTGGTTCAGGCCCACTACTACGATGCGGATGGGGTGGCCCGTAAGGTCTCGGCGCGGATTTTTGTCATCGCCTGCCAGGCGATTGAGAGTTCGCGCCTGCTGCTGGCCAGCCCCGGTCCCGCCCATGCCGATGGCCTGGGCAATCATTCCGGACAGTTGGGGCGCAACCTGGTGTTTTCGGCAGGCGGTACCGGCAGCGGCTACTTCACCTATGCCAAACTGACCCCACAGCAGCAGGACCAGGTACGCACCCTGGGCCCCTTCGTCAACCGGGCCTTGCAGGACTGGTATGTGATTGATGACAAGCGCTTCGGCCCGACCCCGGCCAAGGGCGGCACCATCGACTTCCTCTTCGCCCACCCCAACCCGATTCCGCTGGCCAACGGACTACGCTGGCGTGATGGCGAACTGCTCTGGGGCAAGCCATTGAAGCGCAAATTGGAACGCTGGTTCACCGAGGACCGGAAATTGGAGGTGTTCTGCGACTGGTTGCCCAACGACGATTGTTTCGTCACCCTGGATTCCCAGGTCAAGGACAAGTGGGGCACGCCAGTGGCCCGGGTGCGGCTCGGCAGTCACCCCCACGACCTAAGGGTAGGCCGCTATCTGGTGCAGCGGGGGCAGGAGGTATTGCGTGCCATGGGGCTCGACTGGGTCGGTGCCAGTGTCAGTGCCTCCCCGCCGCCTAACCTGGTAGCCGGCGGGTGCCGTTTCGGCAAGGATCCGCAACACTCGGTACTGGATCCCGACTGCCGGGTCTGGGGCGCTGAGAACCTGTTTGTTTCCGATGCCTCCTTCATGCCTACCGGGGGCAGTGTTCCCTACACCTGGACCATTTACGCCAACGCATTCCGGGTGGCGGATATCATTCGTCAACAACTGGCCTAAAGGGCATCAAAACAGTTTGTGATCGTCGCGCCGCTTTTTCGCTACTTTGGGGTCGTCGCA
>JARRNW010000080.1:0-10334 GCA_037384565.1 Candidatus Thiodiazotropha sp. | reverse complement strand
GCCGGGCCGAGGCAATGAGTTCCGCGAATGGCAAGCCGAGGGGATAAGCCGGCAGCATCACATTCTCCAGCACACTCAACCCTGGAATCAGATTGAAGCGTTGAAAGATAAAACCGAAGGTGTGGCGCCGAACATCGGTCAGAAAGCGCTCCGGCAGCCCCGAGATCACCCGGTCGCCTAACAGAATTCGGCCCCGGGTGGGTCGAGACAGACACCCGACCAGGGACAACAAGGTGGTTTTACCCGATCCGCTGGCCCCCTTCAGGCAGGTGATACGGTTAGCCTCGAACGCCACCGAGACGCCACGCACCGCCCAGAACTCATTTGGCCGCCCCTGGTTGAATGCCTTGTGCACATCATCGAGTTCGATCAGCATGGCACTCACCGCATCACCGCGTCAGGGTCGGTGATCGAGGTGCGCCAGACCGGAATAATGGTCGCCACGACATAGGGCAACACGGTAAAGAACAGCAAGGTCGCCACCTGCAATCCATCGACGCTGGGCTGCAACTGAAATTTCGGATAGAGCACCGCCCAGCCTTTCAGGACCGGTTCAAACAGGGTTGCGGAGGCATAAAAGACATGCAGGTAGGCGGCCAGATACCCGAGGAGAAAGGCGCTCAGGGAGATCATCGCCCCTTCCCAGAACTTCATCCGCATCACATCGGCGGTTTCCCAGCCCACCGCCTTAAGGATACCGATTTCCCGTCGCTCCTCCGCGCTCAGACCCGAGGCCTTGTCCCAGGCAAAGATCACGAACGCCAGCACGGCCCCGGTCAGCAACACGAACACCACACCCTGACGCCAGGAGAATACGCTGTCGTAGGTTCGCAGGATCTCCTCTTTCAACACCGGCCGGCTGTCGGGTAGTAATTCCGTGAGTTTTTCAGCGACTTTGCGCACTTCTCTGGGGTTTCTCACCGACAACACCAGATCGGTGTAGACCCCCTCCCCGATACCAAACAGCCGTCGGAAGGCCGCGGGTGACATGAGCAGCAGATCGGTACTCATGAACTCCGTTGCCGGATTCAGAATATCAACAACCTGAAAACTGTAGGCATCACCCTGGGAATCCCGCAATGTGAGATAGTCCCCCGACGCCAATCCCCGAGTACGGGCAATACCCGAACCAATGCGAATCTGATTCAAGGCCAGATCCTCCTGCCCACCGGTCATAATGGTATAGTTCGCCTTGACGGCCGGGTCGTAGAAGTACCCCCATAAACGCCCCTGTTTTCGCGTAACCCCCCGCAATCGACCGATCTTGTCCAGATATTGCGCTGGCACCATAGTCTGGCGACCGGCAAGAATCCGCTGCACGATAATCTCCGGAGAAGCATCTAGCAGGGCAACAGCCTGGGTGCGCAGAGCGTGGCTAAACAGACTCACGGACGCCAGCATGAAGACAATCAGGGCATAAACCAGTAACAACCCAAAACTCTTACCCTTACGCCGCAGTAGCGATGAGAGGGTGTACTCGATCAGATACTTCTGACGCCTCAGCAACTGCATCATGGCAGCCATCTCCCGGGTGGCGGCAGGAGGGAACCGCTGGGAAAATGTTCGATGGCCCCCGGATGATCCTGAAACGGGGAATTCAGATCAGCCAGACTGGGATGGCGAGTGTAGCGTGCCTCGGTAAACAATGCCGGGTCGCTGAGACCCAATTGATAGACCAGATCCCGGGTAAGACGGTACTCCTGCTCCCGGGAGCCCCGGTACCGGTCAGCATCGATCCAAGTTGCCGCAAAGCCGATACCCAATACAGCGATTAAGGCAAGAAAGGTATTGGATCTTCTCATCTTTCAGGCGGGTGATCCACGCAGATTCATGACACAGCACGGAGTTTAGTAACAACTGAGCGCCATTCTCATTGACAAGGGTCATTCTGTAAAACAGGAAGACTATTTTGCGGCATATCACCGGAACCCATGCCACAAAGATGCGCGAAATCACACAATTCGTATGAATTTCGATCAATCATCCCTCCCCAAACACCACACTGCGAGCAATACGCGATTATCCTTCCCCTCTGCTACTCCAACCGAATACACTCGCGGTTCCTGCGCCACAAGCGATCACAGTCCGCATCGCTGAATCGATTTTAACATCCGGGCACAGAGTCACTTGCGACTCATGCACATGATAGATATTTCCACTGGTAGGATTCGGACCGGTTGGCATGAAAATGGTGTAGATACCATTGTCACCCTGGTCGGTAACGAGCGCTGTCACTTCGGTCGGACAATCCAACCCGAATATTTTGACTCTGGCGACTTTGCCATTTGAAAAGGGTGAATTCTCTTTATCACCAAAGATCTGAACCACCACCTCCTTGATCATTCGATAGCCGGGGGCGAGCTGCTGAAGCCATCGATCGAAAATTCTGTGCAGGTAGAGGCCAACACTGGTTTTCACCGCCAGTCCTACAAAGAAACAGATGAGCAAAATAATCACCACAACGATCATGTCCCCGACAATTTCCGGAACACCGTACACCGCAACCGCTTCGTTGGTGAGGGGCTGAATCGCATCCGTCACGAGTTTGAAGACCCATCGAAAAACCAAACCTAAAATGGCGATCGGCAGAATAACCACCACACCACCAATGAGGGAGGTCTTGATCGCTGTTTTGATTTGACCCGACAGATTCATGAATGCTCACTCCTTCACGAAGGCTAACCGCTCATCAATCGATTTGCAGCACTTCTGACAAACTTTCCACGGCGATTATTTCCAACCCCTCTACCGGCTGGCGGGGTTTGTTGGACTTTGGTACCACAGCCCGCTTAAACCCATGCTTGGCCGCCTCACGCAGCCGCTCCGGCCCATTGGGTACAGGCCGGATCTCCCCGGTAAGACCGACTTCGCCAAACACCACCAACCCCTGGTCAAGGGGTCGGTTACGAAAACTCGACAACGCCGACATGAGTACCGCAAGGTCGGAGGCTGTCTCGGTGATACGCACCCCACCCACCACGTTCACATAAACATCCTGATCGAAAATACCGATGCCGCCATGGCGGTGCAGCACCGCCAGCAGCATGGAGAGCCGGTTCTGTTCCAGCCCCAGGGTCACCCGGCGGGGGTTGGCCAGGGGGCTTTCGTCCACCAGGGACTGCACTTCCACCAAAAGTGGTCGGGTGCCCTCCCGGGTGACCAGGATGACACTGCCCGGCACCTTCTCGGCCTGGCGGGAGAGGAAGATCGCGGAAGGGTTGTTGACCTCTTTGAGGCCCTTGTCGGTCATCGCGAACATACCCAGCTCATTGACCGCGCCAAAGCGGTTCTTGATGGCGCGGATCAGGCGATACTGGCTACCGGACTCGCCCTCGAAATAGAGTACTGTGTCCACCATGTGTTCCAACACCCGGGGCCCGGCAAGGCTGCCCTCCTTGGTGACATGCCCAACCAGGAACAGGGCGGTGCCGCTGCGCTTGGCGAAATGCACCAGTTGCGCGGTGGCCTCCCGCACCTGGGAGACCGAGCCCGGAGCGGACTGCAGCAGCTCCGTGTACATCGTCTGGATAGAATCCAGCACCATCACCTGGGGGCGTTCCCGTTCAGCGGCGGCAATGATCCGTTCCACGTGGGTTTCGGGGAGCAACCGCAGGGGTTCCACCGGCAGTCCCAGACGCTTGGCCCGCAGGGTGATCTGACGCGGAGACTCCTCGCCGGAGACGTAGAGAGTGCGCATCTCAACCGCGAGCCGCGCCAGGGTCTGGATCAGCAGCGTTGACTTGCCGATACCCGGGTCGCCGCCAATGAGCACCGCCGAGCCCTCGACCAGGCCGCCACCAAGTACCCGGTCGAGTTCCGCGCTACCGGTGGCGAAACGAGCCTCCCGGTCGGTCTCCACCTCGGCCAAGGAGAGGATCTGAGGACTGGTGTGGCCAGTGTAGCCAGTGAAACGCCCCTGCCCGCTTGAGGACGGGGCGACCGTCTCTTCCAGAGCATTCCAAGTCTGGCATTCGGAACACTGCCCGGCCCACTTGGGAAAGGTCGCGCCACACTCCCGGCAAACATAGAGGGCTTTTCCGGTCTTGCGTCCGCCTTGGGCCATCAGCGGGCCTCCCCGGTGTTGCAATCGATGAAGGTCACCCGCTGGGTGACCCCGCATAGCAGTTCATAGGCAATGGTGCCGGCATGTTGAGCGATCTGTTCAACCGGCAGCCCTTCCCCCCAGAGCACCGCCGGGTCGCCGATGCGGATATCAGGAAGAGCACGGGCATCCACGGTGATCATGTCCATGGAGACCCGACCGGCCAGGGGGAGGTTCCGGCCCCGGACCCGCACGGGGGTTCCGGAGGGAGCGTGTCGGGGATAGCCGTCGCCGTAGCCCACCGCGATCACCGCCACCGGCATCGTCTCGGGACAGCGGTAGGTGCCGCCGTAGCCTATGGTCTCCCCGGCCCGACACTGCTTCACCGAGATTACCCGGCTGCTCAGGGTCATCACCGGGCGCAGGTCCACCTGCTCGGCGCGGGAGTCGAGCAACGGGGAGGCCCCGTAGAGCATGATCCCGGGTCGCACCCAGTCGGCATGACTTTCGGGCACCCCGAGAATCCCCGCGGAGTTGGCCAGAGAGCGGGCCCGGTAGGGGCTGGGGTCGAGACTGAAAAACGCCCGACACTGGGCCCCGGTGAGGGGGTCCGACGGGTCGTCGGCACAGGCCAGGTGGGAGATCAGGTGTAGATCCCCAATCACCGGGTTACGGGCCAGCCGTTCACTGACCTCCACGACAAACCTGGGATCAAAACCGAGCCGGTGCATGCCGGTGTCCACCTTGAGCCACACGGAAAGGGGGGCTGCCAGACCCTCCCCTTCGGGCAGTTCCTCGAGCTGGTGAGGATGGTGGATCACCGTGTCAAGACCAGCCGCGGCGGCGGCCTTAAACTCCGCCCGGGTGGAACAGGCCGAGAGGATCAGGATGCGCTGCTGGAACCCGTGGCGGCGCAACTCGAGGGCCTCATCGAGACGCGCCACGGCAAGGCCGTCCGCCTCCGCCAAAGACCCGGCCACCCGCAGCATACCGTGACCGTAGGCATCCGCCTTGATCACCGCCCAAACCTTACACCCGGGGGCCGCCTGGCGAACCCGCTTCAGGTTGTGGCGAAGCGCCCCGTGATCAATGTGGGCCTGGGGGGCGAATTCCATCAATAGCCCTCGCCACCATAGATGTCGTCCGCGTAGTTCTCGAATTTGGTGTACTTACCAAGGAAGGTCAGGCGGGTGGTGCCGATCGGACCGTTACGCTGCTTGCCGATGATGATCTCGGCGATCCCCTTGTCAGGACTGTCCTCGTTGTAGACTTCGTCCCGGTAGATGAACACGATCAGGTCCGCATCCTGCTCGATGGCGCCCGACTCGCGCAGGTCCGACATAATGGGACGCTTGTTGGTGCGCTGTTCGAGGCTGCGGTTGAGCTGAGAAAGTGCGATCACCGGCACGTCCAACTCCTTGGCCAGCCCCTTGAGAGAGCGGGAGATGGCAGAGATTTCGTTGGTGCGGTTATCCCCCTCCCCTGGCGCCTGCATGAGCTGCAGGTAGTCGATCACGATCAGCCCCAGATCGTCATGCTCGCGTTTTAGTCGGCGTGCCCGGGCTCGTACCTCGGTGGGGGTCAGGGCCGGGGTGTCGTCGATGTAGAGACGGGTCTCGGCGAGCATGCTCACTGCAGAGGAGAGGCGTGGCCATTCGTCATCCTCCAGCTTACCGGTGCGCACCCGCAACTGGTCGATGCGTCCCAGGGAGGACATCATGCGCATCGCCAGGGCGTCGCCGGGCATCTCCATGCTGTAGACCGCCACCGCCTTCTTGCTCTGGATCGCCACGTTCTCTGCGATGTTCATGGCGAAGGTGGTCTTGCCCATAGACGGACGCCCCGCGACGATGACCAGATCAGCGTGTTGCAGTCCTGAGGTCATCTGGTCGAAATCGGAAAAACCGGTGCTGATACCGGTGATCGGTTCGTCCTGCTGAAACAGGGTCTCGATACGGTCCACTGCCTTGGTAAGCAGTGACTTGATGGCGATGAAACCGCCCTTGCCCTTGCTGGTCTGCTCAGCGATCTCGAAGACTTTTCGCTCGGCGTTGTCGAGCAACTCCTCCGCCTTGCGCCCCTGGGGATGAAAGGCGCTGTCGGAGATGTCGGTACCCACCGAGATCAGCTGTCGCATGACCGAGTATTCACGCACGATGCCGGCGTAGGAGGTGATGTTGGCCGCGCTGGGGGTCTCTTCGGCGAGCCGTACCAGGTAGGGCAGCCCGCCGCTCTGCTCCAACAGCTCCTTGCGTTCCAGGTGCTCCGCCAGGGTCACTACGTCGAAAGGCTGGCTGTCCTCCGCCTGGGCGGCGATGGCGCTGAAGATCAGGCGATGTTCCTTACGATAAAAATCGCTCTCGACCACCAGGTCGGCGACCTTGTCCCAGCCGGCGTTGTCCAGCATCAGCCCGCCGATCACCGACTGTTCTGCCTGAATCGAGTGCGGCGGCACCTTGATGGCATGGGTATCAAGATCCGGAAAGACGGGCGGTTCTTCAGGGTAAGCGGGTTCTGACATCAAGGCTGGTCTACGGTATTAGGAATTGGGAAGTGGTCGCTTAGGATACGGCATCGGGAGTAGCTAGTGTAGTGTCCTATACTGCAGTAGAAAATCAGAAGCCCCCAAATTTCCCAAGACAAGGCGCACCCTAAAGGCACTTCCCGCGGGCGCCGTTCTCAAGCAATGGCGAGCCATTCCCTGCCCAGGACGCCTTGCATAGGACGGCTTCTCGGCACGCTGATTTCCTGCTGCAATATTAGGACACTACACTAGATATGTATGAAGTTGCGGACAGGGATAATAATTGGGAAGTGAATGGGGGTTTGGAGGGATGATCAGAAAGGTGGTTGGACCGGGTTGGATGGGGTGCGTCAGGATACGTCCAGGCACAGCAAACCCAGCGCGAACGAGGGCCACCGCCGGATCTTTTAGTCAGAACGGGGAAAGCACTGCCCAGATTTTAGCCCAGGTCCGGGAGGACCTGGGCCACGGCCGGAACATCAGGCTTCTGGAACGATGGTCAGCTTGATGGTGGCGTTAACGTCGGTGTGCAGATGCAGATCGACTTCGTACTCACCCGCCACACGGAAGGCACCGTTCGGCAGCAAGACCTCTTTCTTGACCAGCTCTTCACCCGCATCGGTTACCGCCTTGGCGATGTCCACAGTACCCACGGAACCGAACAGACGACCCTCGTCACCCGCCTTGCAGGTAATGCTCACGGCCATGCCGTCGAGCTTCTCCTTGCGGGATTGAGCGGCCTGGAGCTTGCCCTGAGCCTCTTTTTCCAGCTCGGCGCGACGCGCTTCGAAGTGCTTCATGTTCGCTTCGGTGGCGGGAACCGCACGACCGGTGGGAATCAGGAAATTGCGGCCATAGCCGCTTTTCACATTTACTTTTTCACCCAGATCACCCAGGTTTTCCACTTTTTGCAACAGAATAATATCCATTGTTATCACCCTATGTAGGTCAAATCGTTTGTGTCCGGCCGGTCCTGTATCAGGAACCTTCCGCAACACTTCTCACCCCTGTTTCGATGACTCGAAGCGGGCTCGAAAATCCGCCCAGATGTCTGCCAGACCCAGTCCGATCAACAGCAACACCATCTGTGGCATAAATACAATCAGCGTCAAGTAGGCCAACACCAGCCAGAGTTGTGCCGAACGCATCGGCTTGAACACGCCGTGCATCACCGCCAGGCCCTGGACGAACAGGATCCCGAGGAAAACCATGCCCAGACAACTCACGAAGTCCGGTACACTGCCCTCCGGGAGCAGTCCCAACGCCAGGGCGGCGGCTCCCAGAACCCCGACTCCGGGATGCAGTCTGAAACGACGAAACTCCTCGCCGAACCCCCCGGGGTTGTAGAGCATGGCTTGCCACCAACGCGCCACGAACAGACTGAACACGGTTTGTAACACCACCGTCACCGCCATCATGCCGCACATCATGTTCGACAGTATCGCGATGACCTCGCTGCTCTGAGCCGCGTCGATCAGCCCGGACTCGATGAATCTTTGGCCCATCGGTTCCAGGATTGTCTTCCAGAACTCGGCGGGCTCGCCCCCCATGCTGAGGTACTGCACCAGTATGGTGACGAGTCCGAATCCGATTCCGGCCTGGACCGTAAGATCCAGGGAACGGGTGTTGCGCAGCAACGCCCCGAGCAAAACCATCGGAAGCCAGAGTATCAACAGCAATCCCAGCGCCGGCATGGGTGTGCCCACGAGTATCCCCATCAGCAGACCGCTGGCCAGGGTGGACATCAACAGGGTCTTCAACCCCGCCGACCACCCCTGGCGGAGGGTCACCAATGCGACGCAGGCACTGCTGAACAGGCCGACGAAGAGAAAGAAAGGAGCCAGCATCGCCAGTACGGTCGTGACCAGTACGGCCTGGGCCTGTCCCCGCATCACGAAGGATGCCAGTGCTTTCATTCCCCTCTCCCGGCAGGTGTTGTCTCCTTAACTCAGTGCTGATCCGTGTAAGGCAGCAGTGCCAGATAACGGGCGCGCTTGATGGCGCTCGCCAGTTGGCGCTGATATTTGGCCTTGGTACCGGTAATACGGCTCGGGACGATCTTGCCGCTCTCGCTCACGTAGGCCTTGAGGAGATTCAGATCCTTATAATCGATCTCGTTGATACCTTCTGCCGTGAACCGGCAATATTTCTTACGACGAAAAAAACGTGCCATTTGTCTTGTCCTCTCGTTAAACCTGATGCTCAGTCATCATCCGACGAATCATTGCTGTCGTCGGAACTGTCGTCGTCATCATCATCATCCGAATCGTCGTCATCGTCGCGGTTGCGGGTGGCGGGACGCTCTTCCTCTTCCTCCGACTTGGCAAGTTGGGAGAGTTCGGTGATGGCCTCATCACGACGGATGAACATATTGCGGATGACCGCGTCGTTGAAACGGAACGCGCTCTGCAGTTCGGACAAGGCTTCGCTGTCGCACTCGATGTTCATCAGAACATAGTGCGCTTTGTGGATCTTGTTGATGGGATAGGCTAACTGGCGGCGACCCCAATCCTCGAGACGGTGGATAGTGCCACCTTTGGTTTCGATACCTGCGCGATAACGCTCGATCATTGCAGGTACCTGTTCACTCTGATCCGGATGGACCAGGAACACGACTTCATAGTGCCTCATTGTAACTCCTTACGGGTTAGGCAGCCTTCTGCACGGGCAGTAAGGCAAGGAGTGATGCCCGGTCCACATGCGCGCGCCGGATGATATCTGGCTCGGGCAGGTCGTCGGGCACCGGGAAGCCGCGGATTCTACCTTTTTGTTCGATGAACCGCAATAAGGTGTGTGCGGAGTGAACCCAGACCCATGGAGTCAGGTCAGGGCCAATTCAGAAGTCGGCCTGGACGCCCAGGTAGAGGCCATCAAAGGACCAATCGGTGTAGACCCCGTCCAGATCATCCAACTCCAGACTGAAACGCCGGTATCCACCCTTGAGCCGGATATCCAGGGGGGGTGTCTCGATCAGACCGAAAGCAACACCGGCCTGGTAGTCCTGTAGGGTATGATCCCCGATACTCAGGACATTTAAATCACCATAGATGGAAAAACGGGTGGTGGGTATTCCTACCTGGGCCGCGCCATAGAGCATGGGCACATAGCCTTTGAAATGGTCCTGAGAAGAGAGGTTGCTCTCCTTGCTGTCGACACGGATATCACCGTCCAGATACTTCAGATTCAAGCCGAAATCGAAAGACACGAGATCATTGTCGAAGACTTCGTAGTAGAAGACAAAATCGCTGCTGGTGAGATTTAGCTCAACATTCACTTCCGAATTCGCCACATAGTCGACCCCATCATAGGTAAAACGCCTCGACAGCCGGGTCGAGTCCTCAGCACTGAGGTCATTGGTTCGCAGCATGAAATTGGGTATGACCGGGATGGGGTGTTCGAATGCCAAAGAGAAGACCCCCGTACCCCGCGATCCCAGTTCGAAGTCCTGCATCTCGTCTTTCGTGGTATCGGATAGGGAACCGGAGGAATCCATGTTCCAGATACCGGCATCCACGGTGAATCCTAGCATGTCCGCCTGTACAGGCATGGTAAGAGCGGATGTCAGGATCAGGAGACAGGTGTTGCGTTTCATCGTTCTGTACTCTTTGGAACACTTTGTATATTGTAACTGGCCAAGCCATCCCGAGACGTAACCGGCGTGGTGACTCGCGACAAGGCATCAAAAGGTCATTGCGGCCACCTACGACAAAGCTTGAGAACGCAGCCTGTAAGCCAACACCCAGCGGTTTGCAGTCGAAATCCACCAGG
>JARRNW010000079.1:0-10820 GCA_037384565.1 Candidatus Thiodiazotropha sp. | reverse complement strand
TACGCCACGCATCGAGTTTCAAGGGCACCTGAGCCAGGAGGACAAGGTCACCCTGGGCGGTCAGATTCTCAAGGTCGCCATCGCCTTCGACCAATTAACCAACACCGGTTTATCCGAAGCTGAGGCGGCCGCGCAACTGCGCGAACAGCCGGAGCAATACGATCCCGTATTGATTGAAACCCTGATGCAGGGTTCCAAGAACCGTAAACTCGAAATTCTTGAACTGCCCCTCGACCAGCTCGCACCGGGCCTGATCATCGATCAGCCCATCAAGTCGAATGCCGGCGCGCTGCTGCTCGCAAAGGGCCAGACCCTCAGTCAGGCCATGGTGTTCAAGCTCAAATCAGCGGTCGAGTGCAAAGCACTCAATGAACAATCCATCCGGGTGTTTCGCATCACTCAGCTTTGATCCCCGGGTCACTCTCACCGTTCAACGGCAAACGTCCCGCGCCCCTCTTCGGTTTCGAAGAAAATCTTCCCCTGATGCTTGGCTACCACCATATCCTGAACGATCGCCAACCCCTGCCCGGAACCACGCCCCACATCCTTTGTCGTGAAGAACGGATTGAAGATATTAGGCTGAACTGACTTTGGAATTCCGGTCCCGCTATCGGCCACACGGATCTCGACCTGATCGTCGAATTGCCGGGTAGAGATTAGGATGCGGCCCTTCTCCTCCTCCCCCTTCGCTTCGATGGCGTAGGCGGCATTCACGATAAGATTGAGCATCACCTGGGAAATCTCGCTGGCCATACAGGTCACCGGTGGCAACTGTTCATCCAGATCCAGCTCCAGATTGGCCGCATACTTCCATTCATTCTTGCACACCGCAACGGCATTGCTCACCAGGCGATTCATATCGGTCGGTTCTTTGTTGACAGAGCCCGGATGGGCGAACTCCTTCATGGCCTGGACGATCCCCGCCACCTGTGAGGCACCGGCAATCGACTGCTCGATGGCTTTCGGCAGCTCTTCTTCCAGATAGTCGAGATCGGCCTCTTCCACCGCCTCATCGATTTGCGCCACCTGCGGCTTGAGTTCATCGATCCCGGCGGCCCGACGCTGCAGATCCTTGTAGTGTCCCAACAGGTTCATGATATCGCCAAGCGCCTCTTGGAAGAAGTGCAGATTATCGCCCACATACTGGATCGGGGTATTGATCTCATGGGCGATCCCCCCGGCTAATTGCCCTACCGCCGTCATCTTATGCGACTGATTGAGCTCGCGCTCCAGACGTGCCTGTTCGGCCTCCGCGAACTTACGCTTGGAGATGTCATGAAACATCACCACCACGCCGTCAGGGCGATCTTTGCCGACCAGTGGAGACACCGAGAAGGATATATCCCGCATCTCACCCCGCCGGTCGAGGATACGATCCTCAAGCTCCTTGCGTACCTGGCCATCATCGAGCGTTTGTGCAATGGCCTGGCGTACCGGTTGATCCGGAGATGGACACTGCTTCGCATAGATCCGGTCGGTAAATAGAACACCCTGTAATTCCGAATCCGGCCAGCCCAGCAGACGTACACATTCCGGATTAACATAGGTCACCCGTCCCTGGCAGTCCAGCACCACGCAGGCATCACTCATGCTGTTGGTCACGCCGGTTAGAAACTGTTTCTGTTCCATCGTCGTCTGTTGCGCCAAGGCCATCAGGCGCCAATGTCGCCGCAGAAAACGCAAAAACAGGATGCTGATCGCCGAGATGACCAGAAATCCGACCAGATGCATCCCGATCATCATCCGCCGGGTGTCCACCTCCGACGCGATGATCGGCTGAGCATCCACCGCAACACTGATGCCTCCCCGCACGCTCCCCACGCGGACATCCGGTTCCTTATGGCAAGAAAGACACAGCTCTTGCATGAACAGGGGTCCCACATAGCGGTAGACTTCTTCGGAGTAATCGAAATAGGGCTTGGGGTTGGTCTCGAACCTTTTCAGGATCGAGGATTCCCAGGCGTTGGCCTGGTTCTCCGGATTCATCGGATGATTCGAGACCACCCGATACCGAACACCATCCATGCTATGCTGCCTCAACACTTCGGGATTGGTCTGCATAACGGACGGATTGATCTTTGTCCGCCGCACCATCTCATACATCACCCGCCCCCGCTCATAGGCGATATCCCTGACGGACTGGTCAAACAACGACAGATTCCAGGCAAGTGATAAGCCGGACAGAATTGCCCAGAAGAACACGGGCAGCAGCCAATAGTATCTGGATTGAACGATTTTCAGGAACATGACTCCACTCCATGCGCGACCAGTCGATGAATTACAGCTGACCAGGCTCGGAACCCTGTTGGTGAATCCATTGCGGATTTCGCACCCAGTGAGCTTAACCGTGGGGCGGGATCAATACTAACTTGCCCTGCATCCGTCCCTGCTCAATCGACTGATGTGCCAGAACCACTTCAGCCAGTGGCAACTGTTTCTCAACATGAATTTTCAGACATCCACTATCAATCATCTCAGCACAGTCTTGTAAAATAGCGACCTGATTGCTTCTCGCTTGAGGCAGGTCCCTCAGCATTGGGGTCAGCATCAGGGTAAAACCAATCCGTAGATTACGGTTTCGTACCTCTTTCCAGTCCATGTCCGGTCCGGGCTCGAGAAGGGTCACCAGATCCCCATAATGGGCCGTAGCCTCGACGGATTGCCTGAAAACCTCGGGACCTACCGTATCCAGCACCACGTCAGCGCCGCGACCATCCGTCAGTTGCAGAACCCGAGAAACCACATCTTCCTCAGGGTAGAGAATCACTTCGTCCGCGCCCAGGGACTTGACGAAATCCCGCTTCTCCGGCGTGCTGACCGTGGTCAACACTCGAATCCCCGACTGCTTGGCAAGCTGGATGGCCACATGTCCGACGCCACCGGCTCCGGCGTGCACCAACAGGGTACGATCCTCGGTAAGGCGCGCCCGTCCGAACAGGGCCTCCCAAGCGGTGATCAGGACCAGGGGCGCGGCCGCCGCCTGGGCGAAATCGGCGCTCACCGGTTTACGACAGCACACCGTCTCATCCAGTACGGCGAACTCGGCGTAGTTCCCCTGCAAGCCCCCCAGGCCGCCATGACAGTACCAGACTTCGTCACCGGGGCGAAACAGGGTCACCTCGTCACCGACCTCGACCACCTCCCCGGCACCGTCGCATCCGAGAATCGCCGGAAGTCCTTCCGCTATGAAAACCCCCCGTCTACGCAGCTTGGTGTCGATCGGGTTGATCCCCGCCGCCATCACCTTGACCTTGATCTCGGTGGGGCGGGTAATTTCAGGCTCTGGAATCTCTTCCAACCTGAGAACGTCCGGTTCTCCCAAGTCTCGTAGCAGAATTGCTTTCATCAATCGCCTCCAATGGCTCACATATCAGAAAATGACCAACCGCCGTAGTATTAACCCGGCACCTGAACATGGCATATTTAGGTGCCGGGTTAATAAATAGTAACCCGATCCATGGACAACGGGGTAGATTCACGAAAAAACCCTCATTCAGAGGCGAGTCCTCTGCCAACATGATAGAGTTGCGAACAGATAACATGGGAGATATGGCATGGTCGAAGAAGTCGGTAAGTTCACACTCCATCTGGAGCAGGAGGAGGACTACGCCTTTCGGGTGAAGTTCGATCTCAACAAGGCCCCGGACGTCATCATGGACGAACCGCCACCACTGGGTGAAAGAAACGGACCCAACGCCTCGCGCATGCTCGCCGCGGCAGCGGCGAACTGCCTCAGCGCCAGTCTCATGTTCTGCCTGGCCAAGGAAGAGGTGCCAGCACGCAACGTTTCAACGGAAGTCACTTGCACCATGGTGCGCAACGAGAAAAAACGCCTGCGGGTCGGCCGTCTCGACGTGCGTATCAGCGCCGGTGACGAACTCCTCTCATCAAAAAAACTGGGACGCTGTCTCGACCTGTTCGAAGATTTCTGCGTGGTCACCGCGAGCATCCGCGAAGGTATCAAGGTGGGCGTCGAGGTGGTCAACCCGGCAGGCGAGGTACTTCACAGAGCGGAGTAAAACGCCCTTTCCAAGGAGCACGAAACACCGCAGCAGTGCCCTTGGAGTACAACGAGTGTCGTGCCGATCACGGCATGTGAGTGAAATCTTCGCTACACACCGCACAAACCGACGCAGGTACGCCTACCTGGGTGACCGCCGTCAGTACCAGGAGCTGACCCTGACCCCGGTTGACTGAGAGACGCCCCGAAACCCCGCTCGCCGGTATATGCCGACGGGCGAATCCACACCGCCCCCACGAATTTGCTTAATCCGGGTAAGGCACTCCGGTCCCCCCCAAACCACAATAACCCGCAGGATTCTTGGCCAGATATTGCTGGTGATAGTCCTCAGCATAGTAGAAACGAGCAGCGGGCAGAATCTCCGTGGTGATGGGCGCCGCCGTAATTTGCGCGAGGGCATGCTGGTAATCGTCTCGTGAGGTCATCGCCTGAGCCATCTGCTCCTCGTCGTAGGTGTAGATTCCGGATCGGTACTGGGTACCCAGATCGTTACCTTGGCGCATGCCTTCGGTCGGGTTATGGGACTCCCAGAAACACCTGAGCAGGGCCGGATAGGCAAGTTGCCGCGGATCATAAACCACCAGAACCACCTCATTGTGACCGGTCATACCGGTACACACCTCTTGGTAGGTGGGATTCGGCGTGAACCCGGCTGAATACCCCACAGCCGTGACATGCACCCCCGGGAGTTGCCAGAAACGCCGTTCGGCGCCCCAGAAACACCCCATCCCGAAGAGCGCTTTGCGATACCCCTCGGGAAAAGGTGGAAACAGGCTTTGAGCATTCACGAAATGATTGGCCTTGCTGAGGACGGGGGTCTCCCGTCCAGGCAATGTCTCCTCTGGAGCGGGCATCTGGGTTTTGTGGCCTAGTCCGAACATAGGTGGTTTCCGCCCCTTCGATCAGAGGTACCTTACAACAGATAGTAAGCACCAGCCGCTGATGCCGCAAGCAGCACCAGGAGCAGGATCCAGATAAACTTGTTGCCGGACTCCTTAGGCTCTTCCATATTCTGCTGGGCGAGGTGCTGCTCGAGCATCTGCTCCACGGTTTCCGTGGCTACGGAGTTCGCCACCTCCTGGGCCACCTGACTCGCGGTCTCATGCACCTGGGCCTCCAAGGAACCTTCGGTGACCACCCGGATATGTTCGATCATCTCGTTCTTTTCCGGTACCTGAGTGAGAATGCGCGCCTCCTGATCCTTCATGCGCTCGTCGATGTCTCCTTCCGCCTGACTGATCTGGGCGGATACATCGGCATGAATCAACGCTTCCAGATCTCTCCGATTGATTTGCCGGACGGCCTCTTCCAGGTCTTGATTGACCCGGGCCACCACCTGGTCCTCAAGCGCCTCGGTATCGATCTCGGGTGCCTTCTGCCGGGATATCTCCTGCTGCACCAGATCCAGGACACGGGGCTCCAGCCGTTCACTGAAGTAGCGATCCAGGGCGCTTTCGAGACGGGACTCGAAGGATTTTTCCAACGCCTCTTCGACAACCTGCGTCACCGCCTTACGGGCCGCCACCGCCGAACCTTCCGCAACCGCTTGCTGCGCGATGCGGCGCACCTCCTCCTCGCTCGGACCCGAGGCTACCGGCGCCACCGGAGCAGGTGTCTGGATCTCAACCACTGGGGCTTCGGTCGGTGCCTGGGGCTCGGCCGGCGGGGGTGCCGGGCGATGGCTTTCCATCAACTGGATGATCGCTCCCAGACTCTGTTCGGTGGGTGGTTTCACCAGAATACCCAAGGCACCATGATCCACCGCGGCCTTGACGTACTCATCACCCTCATTGGCGGTACACATAACAATCGGGGTGGTATCGAAACGGGGATTCATCTTGATCTGCTTGATGGTCTCCAGGCCGTCGATACCATCCATCAGAAAATCGACGAAGATGGCATCCGGCGAGAGCTCCTGTAACAGCTCCAGGGCCTTCTCTCCGGATTCCGCCATTTCCACATTTTCGAAGCCGCTCTTCTTGAGCATGCGGCTGAGCACGATACGTGCGGATTTTGAATCATCAACCAGAAGTGCTTGTTTAGACACGCCTCATCACCCTTATCGTTTGATCGGTACCAAAGTCGCCGTGAACGCCTCACCGCTCGTTCATTGCAGGGATCCGAACCTGCCAGTCCGCATCCGCCTCCCCGATTTAGAACGGGATTTGTCCGTTTTTGTCATGCAGTGAGGGATTCCCCCAACAACCCATGGTCTGATGCATTCAATCACAGGCCAGCGTGCTTGGCTAACCTAATGCCGTTAACCCATCCGGACAATAGGAAATTCCAGCTTGCCAATGGAGCCCGCATGGAACCCGGTGAAGCATTCGCCAGTGCCACGACAGCGGTTTTACTAACCAGGCCATAGACATTGATACACTCAGGGCTACAAGCGTGGCTCTGATCAAGGCGTACCTTGCAGGCAATGGCCGATCCCTTGCCGTGAGCAAACACACGTCGGCTGAGTGTATCAATATCTATGACCTGATTAGTATAATTGGCGACCGAATAAGCCGAAACCTGAGTAGCTGATGCCCACTGTGACCCCAAATACCGATCCTCAACCTATCGAAACCATCCTGCAACAACGTATTCTGATCCTCGATGGCGCCATGGGCACCATGATCCAACGCCACTCGCTGGAGGAGGCTGACTACCGGGGTGAACGCTTCAGCAACTGGTCGAGCGACCTCAAGGGCAATAACGACCTGCTGGTGCTGACCCAAACGGCCATCATTCGTGGTATTCATGAGGCCTATCTGCAGGCGGGGGCCGACATCGTCGAAACCAACACCTTCGGCGCCAACCGCATCTCCCTGGCCGATTACGCCATGCAACCCCTCGCCTTCGAGATGAACGAGGCCGGTGCGCGCCTGGCCCGGGAGGCGGCGGACAAGTTCAGCACTCCCGACAAACCCCGTTACGTGGCCGGGGTCCTGGGACCCACTAACCGCACCGCTTCCCTATCTCCCGAGGTCAACGATCCCGGGGCTCGCAACATCGACTTTGACACCCTGGTCGAAGCCTATGCCGAGGCGGTCCGGGGACTCATCGCCGGCGGCACCGACCTGCTGCTGATCGAGACCATCTTCGACACCCTCAACGCCAAAGCGGCTGTGTTCGCCTGTGAGCAGGTATTCGAGCAGGATCAGATACGCCTGCCAGTAATGATCTCCGGTACCATCACCGACCAGTCCGGGCGCACCCTGTCCGGCCAGACCACCGAGGCCTTCTACAACAGCCTGCGCCATGCCCGGCCTATCTCCATCGGCCTCAACTGCGCCCTGGGTCCCGACCTGCTGCGCCAGTATGTTGAGGAGATGTCGCGCATCGCCGAGTGTTATGTCTCCGCCCATCCCAACGCCGGTCTGCCCAACGAGTTCGGCGAGTACGACCTTGACGCCGCCCACATGGCCGGCTATCTCACCGAGTGGGCCGACAGCGGTTTTCTCAACATCGTCGGCGGCTGTTGTGGCACCACCCCCCAGCACATCGCCGCCATCGCCGAGGCCATGCAAGGCAAACCCCCACGGGCCTTACCGGAGATCGCCCCCGAATGCCGCCTCTCCGGCCTGGAACCGCTAAACATCGGTGCCGACAGTCTGTTCGTCAATGTGGGCGAACGGGCAAACGTCACCGGCTCGGCCAAATTCAAGCGACTGATCCTCAACGAGGCCTACGACGAAGCCCTGGATATCTGCCGCGAGCAGGTGGACAACGGCGCCCAGGTGGTCGACGTCAACATGGATGAAGCGATGCTCGACGGGGTGGCCGCCATGCGCCGCTTCCTCAACCTCTGCGCCGGCGAGCCCGAGATCGCCAAGGCACCGTTCATGATCGACTCCTCCAAATGGGAGATCATCGAGGCCGGGTTGCAGTGCGTACAGGGCAAACCGATCGTCAACTCCATCTCCATGAAGGAGGGGGAGGAGAAATTCCTCCAGCAGGCCGAGCTGTGCCGCCGCTACGGCGCGGCGGTGATCGTCATGGCCTTCGACGAGCAGGGCCAGGCCGACACCCGGTCACGAAAGGTGGAGATCTGCACCCGTGCCTACCGGCTGCTCACCGAACAGGTGGGCTTTCCCGCCGAGGACATCATCTTCGATCCCAACATCTTCGCCATCGCCACCGGCATCGAGGAACACGACAACTACGGTGTCGACTTCATCGAAGCGACCCGGGAGATCAAGCAGAAACTGCCCCACGCCCTGATCTCCGGCGGTGTCTCCAACGTCTCCTTCTCATTCCGTGGCAACAACCCGGTGCGTGAGGCGATCCACGCGGTGTTTCTCTACCACGCGATCCAGGCCGGCATGGACATGGGCATCGTCAATGCCGCCCAGCTTGCGGTCTACGACGATCTGCCCGCCGAGTTGCGCGACGCGGTGGAGGATGTGGTGCTCAACCGGGATCCCCAGGCCGGTGAACGACTGGTAGAGCTGGCACCCAAATTCCAGGGCGACGGCAAAGACACCACCGTCAAAGAGGATGCCGAATGGCGCTCCTGGCCGGTTAACAAACGCCTGGAGCACGCCTTGGTGAAGGGCATCACCGAGTTCATCGATCAGGACACCGAGGAGGCGCGCCAGCAGGCCAAGCGCACCCTGGAGGTGATCGAGGGCCCCCTGATGGACGGCATGAATGTGGTCGGAGACCTGTTCGGCGCCGGCAAGATGTTCCTGCCCCAGGTGGTCAAGTCGGCCCGGGTGATGAAAAAGGCGGTGGCCTATCTGGAGCCCTACCTGGAGGCGGAAAAGGCGGAGTGCGGCGTGCAGGCCCAGGGCAAGATCCTCATGGCCACGGTAAAGGGCGATGTCCACGACATCGGCAAGAACATCGTCGGCGTGGTCCTGCAGTGCAACAACTACGAGGTGATTGACCTGGGCGTGATGGTGCCGGCGGACCGAATTCTGCAGGAAGCCCAGACCCAGAACGCGGATATCATCGGCCTCTCCGGGCTCATCACCCCGTCCCTGGACGAGATGGTCCACGTGGCCAAGGAGATGCAGCGCCTCGACATGAAACAGCCCCTGATGATCGGTGGCGCCACTACCTCCATCGCCCACACAGCGGTGAAGATCGAGCCCAACTACGACCATCCGGTAGTCTACGTACCTGACGCCTCCCGGGCCGTCGGTGTCGCCTCCAACCTGCTGTCGGACGAACTGTGCGACAACTTTGTTACGGATCTGCGCGAGGAGTATGCGGCAGTGCGCAAGCGCCGCGCCGGGGTCAACGAGGCCCGCAACCTGATCCCCATCGAAGCGGCCCGGGCCAATCCCACACCCATCGACTGGGCCACCTGGGAAGCGGTCACACCCAAGCTCTGTCAGACCGGTTTCATCGCCCCCGATGGCAGCCGCGTGGTGCGTCTCGGGGAAGGCGATCCCGCTGCCAGCGCCCTGGTGTTCGACGATCTACCCTTGAGGACCTTGACCGACTACATCGACTGGACCTTCTTCTTCCACGCCTGGCAGCTCAAGGGACGCTACCCGCAGATCCTTGAGGATGAGGAGAAGGGAGAAGAGGCAAAGAAACTCTTCGCTGACGCCCAGGCCATGCTCACCCGGCTCATCGACGAGGAGTGGCTGCACCCCCGGGCCGTCATCGGGCTCTTCCCCGCCAACGCGGACGGGGATGACATCCTTGTCTATGCCGATAATCAGCGTCAGCAAGCACTCACCTCCTTTCACAACCTCCGCAAACAGGGACGCCAACCCGAGGGCAAGTACAACGAGTGCCTGGCCGACTACATCGCCCCCTTGGGTTGTGGCAAGGCCGACTACCTGGGCGCCTTCGCCTGCACCGCCGGCATCGGCATCGATGAAAAGCTGGCCGAGTTTGAAAAGGACCATGACGACTACCACGCCATCATGCTCAAGGCCCTCGCCGACCGCCTGGCCGAGGCCCTCACCGAGTGGCTGCACGAACGGGTACGACGCGACTACTGGGGCTATGCGCAAGACGAGTCCCTGAGCCAGGAGGCGCTGATCGCCGAGCAATACACCGGCATCCGCCCCGCCATGGGTTACCCGGCCAGCCCGGACCACAGCGAGAAGGACCTGCTTTGGGAGCTGCTCTCGGTCCAGGAACAGACCGGCATCTGGCTCACCGAGAGCAAGGCCATGGTACCCACTGCCTCGGTCAGCGGGCTCTTCTTCAGCCACCCACAAAGCCGTTACTTCGCGGTTGGCAAACTGAACCAGGATCAGGTAAGCGATTACGCCAAGCGCAAGGGCTTACCCCAGGCCGAGATTGAGCGCTGGCTGGCGCCGAATCTGGCCTATGAACCAGGAACCTGAGGTCGTACACCTCCGCTCGGTTTTTATTAACTCAAGTTTCGGAGTTCAAACCGCGATTTAGACTCTGAATCTTGAGTTACTAACCTAGTTCTTGAACGTGGGGTGTTAAGGATGACAAGTTTAAAAACAACCAGGAGAAGCCGTGGCGATGTCAAATATTGAATTTTCAAAAGATGAAAAGGCACTCATCGTCCACAAGATCAAGCGCTACTTCAGCGAAGAACTCGACCAGGAGATTGGTCAATTCGACGCGGAATTTCTCCTCGATTTCTTTTCCACGCAAATTGGCCCCTACTACTACAACCGTGGATTGCACGATGCCCGGGCCGTACTGGAAAGCCACTTGGATAACATCGACGAGGCACTCTACGAGATTGTGAAACCGACTGAGCATTTGCGCTAACTGCGTCCTTTCGTGTGGTGGATATACGAACAACTTACTGAATTCTGTGAATAAATGTGAGTTGACCCATAAAATGCTACATGGGGTTAAATAG
>JARRNW010000078.1:0-10476 GCA_037384565.1 Candidatus Thiodiazotropha sp. | reverse complement strand
CAGTGACGGATTCTTCGCGCAATTGCCTGAGCCACTCTGACCGGCAACTGCAGAATTACCTGGGTAAGCGATTTTCCGGGTTTCACGAAATGGCAAAACCGAGGCGTTGCAACACGTCTGAAACCGTTGTAAAGCGGAAATCTCCGATCAACTGCCTCAGCCTGGTTTCAAACTTGTCGATATTGTTGTAATGCCGAAATTCCGAAAGTCTGCTGGACTTGATCCGTGGCTGGCCCTCATCAATCTCCCAGGGGTGCATGTAAAATATGAATGGCACCCGGTCTTTGCCATTGACGCGACCGAGTCCTGCCTTGGTCAACCAGTAGGGAAAGAGTCGAAAATAACCGCCTCCACTGATCGGAAACCGTTTCCGACCCAACCCCACCGTGGAGAGGGGATACTCGATAATGCGCTGATTTTTCGCGGTTTCATATTGATGCGGCACGGTTTTGGCACCGGGAATCCCATACCGATCATGCATGATGGGGAATATACTTGAATCATAGACAAACCCCAGATCACACAGGATATCCAGCGCCCAAAGCGACTGCCGGGTAATGGAGTAACTGGCGGCCCGATAGCCTTTCACTGGCAGGCCGACGATATCTTCGAGCACCTGTTTCGACCTCGAGGTCTCATCCCGGAAAATTTCAGGGGTCTGCCGATAGATGAGATCATGGCTGTAGCCATGACTCGCCACCTCATGCCCTCTATTGGAGATTTCACGAATCAATTCGGGGTGTCGTTCCGCAATCCAGCCCAGCACAAAAAACGTCGCTTTGAACCCGTTCTCATCAAAGATGTCCAGGATACGGTGGGTGTTTCCCTCGACCCGGGATTCAAAGCCCTCCCAGTCCGCTTTTGTCACCTGTTTGGCAAAAGCGGATACCTGATAGTAGTCTTCCACGTCAACGGTCATGGCGTTGAGCATCTCGCCAGAGTTCAGGATCTGCCGGTTGGTATTGACTGCTGGATCTGTCATTTGCGCTTCACGTTCGCCTCAGTTTGACTCAGCGGAAATCGTGGCAGAGTCACGAAACCGGTGTTCGATCTCTCCGATCGTTTGCTCAAGAAAGGTATGCAGAATCTCACGCGCATCTGCATATTGCTTCGTTTGCACAGTTGATATCATCACAACCGCGGCATCATGACGACCGTTCAGTGCGCTGAGCACGCTCAGGAATTTGGCCCGTAACGGACTGGAGGTAACGTAACCTCCTACATAATACCAGCTCCAGAGCACCCTATTGCTACCGTTTTTCTGCGAAATACGCTCTTCCATTATCGGTATTTTACGAGCGTCTGATAGTGAAAAAGTCACTTCCCTTTTTCCCTCGGTTTGCCAGACTCCCGGTGAGTACGCGTGATTGAGGTCACTAACGACCTCTTTCCCCTGGTCCTGACAGGCATAGTAGGCGGCATAAAAATCCACCTCGCCCTGGGACAGTATATACCGTCGTTTCGCCACCCCATCCGGGTTTATCCATAAGGGCTCCCAATCCTGGCTGATCTTGGAGGCAACCAATCCGGAGTCCTGAAGTTGCAATGCGCTCTGATCTACGCGTGTGCAGGTTGGCCGATCCAGGATCCACTGACGGTAGAGGGGACCAGCGCTCGCGGATAATACGATTATAGCGGCAATCGATAGGGACCGAACAGGGGCGTACCCTACCGAAACCAATGAATCTGCGAGGTTTTTTGGCTGCTCTGCGGCCCTTCCCCTCTCCAGTCGCTGTGACAGGAACATGAATCCAGCAAAACAGAGCGCAAACACAACCCACCCCAGCCAGATGTGATCATCCAGAAGACTGTGGGTCATCTGGGTATAGTGACCCGACAGAACCACAATATAGATACGTATCGCATTGGAGAGAAACGCGACCCCTGCGGCCAGCAACAGGAAAATGGCACCCCTGACCCATGTGAAACCTGAAGCGAAGCTGTATATCAGGGCCAGGGTCAATGCCGCAATCTGATAGCGCAGTCCGCTACAGGTATCCCCTACCTCAAACACACCTTCCGGGATACTGATGAAATACCCTTCCTGAAACGAGGCATAGCCGGTCAGGTGCAGCATCTGGTTAACCAGATAGGCGGTGGGCACCTGGAGAGGTTGCGCCAGGATTGACCAGCCCGGGGTGGCGCTAAGCAGTAAGAGTATCGGAAATCCCAGTCGCAATGTCCGCGAGAAACCGAATAACGCCACCAGGGACAACCACAGAATCAGGATCAGTATTACCTGGGACAATAGTTGGATTTTGGCAAGATCGGTCAGTAACCAGGCTATGGAACCTAGCAGAAGTACAATCCAATAGAGGGGTCTGTAGGTGATCTCCAGCCCTCGACGGTTCGCATACCACTCCCGGATCAACAGATAGACGGAAAGCGGCAGCAGGATCAGACCATGGGATTGGAGGCTGTTCTGCGCCACCCATCCCCGATAGAGACTGATGGCGGTCGAGGAGTAAACCAGAGTCAGGATCGCAAGCACTGCGAAGATAATGAATCCGGTGAAAAATGCGTCACGGTCATGGGTTGGCAAGTTCATGGTCTACTCAGAATTACGATCTCTGTACTGGTTTACCGAACAGCTGATCAAGCGTTTTGCGTCGTCTGAAACGCTCCAGGAGTCGGATCTGGGTACAAACCTCAAAACAACGGCCATCACAGGTATGAAGACTGATCCTGTCATCCGGTTGATCCAGGATACGGGTTAACTGCCGGAGACGCTGCTCGATTCGCTCCAGCCCGGAGATCCAGGCATCCTCATGAACATCAATTTCCGCCTCCATAAGCTCGCTCATCACAACCAGATAGGCCCCTTCGGACAAGGGTTCATCGGCATTGAAACAGAATGATGGTTCACAGGGAATTCCGGCGAGCCCTGCCAAACCGGAGGCAAGCGCAGATTCCGCGAACACCTTACGATAGGAGGTCTGAACCTCAGGTAGGCTGCCAACCCCGGAAATCCAAAGTCCATTGACTGGCAACAGACCCGCAACAGACCGCTGCTGATTCACTTCGCTTTGAAAAAACAGCATTTGAATCTCATTGAGAAACTGATGCCAGGACAAGGCATCCGGTCCCTTGGGCAGATAGGGATCAATATGCCGACCGGCTACGCACTCAAGCATCGATGTGGTGACATTCGATAAATCATCGATCATCAGAACCCACTGCGTGTTGGAAAGCACTTCCACACGCATCCCGGTCGGGGCGAAATGTGTATTGAACTGTTCGGCAAGCGATCGCACCTGAGTATCGGGCAGAGACCCGGGTTCATGGCGCAGCAGCAGCAACCTGTCCCGATCCGTCAACAGGTGAACCGGAGTCGCCAGTGCACATACCCCATCTCCCGGGTTCCGGCCCAGGGCAAAACTCACCACGGCACCGCAAGGCAGGTCCCGGTTGGGTGAGGACTCTACACCAAACCCCTGAAACAGTGTCTCGCTCAGATCCTTGACCGGTATTGCCCTGGGTCTCGCCCGGCTGAGTAATCCTTCCAGATGCTGTGGCCGTGATGCGGATACACCCAGCCTCAACAGACCGGTATTCCAGCCGAGACCAGGTATCAGCAGATCAACACTTCGCCCCATACCCGGTCACAGTGTCGATTAAGTCATGTTTTCGAGGATTGAGCGTTTCACCGCATCCAGCTCGGCGTCGATGGTGATCACCGGCGAAGTGGACTGCTGTATCGCGGTATCCGGATCTTTCAATCCATTCCCGGTCAAGGTACAGACGATACTCGAGCCTTCTGGAATCTTGCCGGATTTGATATCGCGCATGGCCCCCGCAAGGGAGGTGGCCGAAGCCGGCTCACAGAAGATACCTTCCTGATCTGCAAGCAGTTTCTGTGCGGCCAGAATCACTTCGTCTTGACATTCGTCGAACCAGCCACCGGACTCCTCCTGGACCTTCCAGGCCTGTTTCCAGGACTGAGGATTGCCGATCCGGATCGCCGTCGCCACGGTCTCAGGATCTTTCACTGGCCCACCTCGCATGAAGGGCGCGGAGCCCGCCGCCTGGTACCCCACCATCTTCGGTCGTTTGCCGGTGATGGCGCCGCCCGCGAATTTACACTTACCCCCGCAATAGGCACAGGCTTCGGTGACATGGTCTCCAGCGGTACAGCTGTACTCGCAGTAGCCGATCCAGTGCGCGGTGATGTTACCCGCATTGCCCACCGGCAGACAGTGGTAGTCCGGGGCATGCCCCAGCTCTTCAACGATTTCGAAGGCGGCGGTCTTCTGCCCCTGCAGACGATAGGGATTGATGGAGTTGACGATGGTCACCGGGGCGTGCTCCGCCACCTCTTTGACCAACTGCATACCGTCGTCGAAATTGCCCCGAATCTGAATGGTGATGGCGCCGTACATCATTGCCTGGGCCAGTTTGCCCATGGCGATCTTGCCGTCGGGAATCACCACAAAGGCGGTGATGCCCGCGCGGGAGGCATAGGCCGCGGCCGCGGCGGAGGTATTGCCTGTGGATGCGCAGATGATCGCCCGGCTGCCCTCTTCCACCGCTTTGGTCACCGCCATGGTCATACCCCGATCCTTGAAGGAGCCGGTTGGATTCAAACCCTCATACTTGACGTAGATGTCCACATCCTTACCCAATTGGCTGGGGATGTTGTGGAGACGGATCAGCGGGGTGTTACCCTCGCCCAGGCTGATGATACGGGTGTCGTCATGTACCGGCAGGCGGTCGCGATAGCGGTCAATCAATCCTGTGTAACGGGGTCGGAATGGCATGATACAAAAACCTCAAAATACGTTTTCACCCGGTGGGTGGCTGTGATAGTTATCCGTCGAGCCGTTCGACCCGAATCCGCATGATCTGTCCGGACACACTGTCCAGCGCTTCGATCGCTGCGATGGCTTCATTCAGTTTCTTTTCCTGCACCACATGGGTCAGCATGACCAAGGGTACATTACTGCGTCCCTCGGGCGGTTCTTTCTGCTGAATGGCTTCTATGCTGATGCCCGAATCGGCCAGGATGGTCGCGATACGCGCCATGACCCCGGGCTGGTCCTCGACCTGCATGCGCAGATAATAGGCGGATTCAACCTCCTCGATGGGCAGAATCGGTAAGTCAAACAACTCACCGGGCTGGAATGCCAGATGGGGCACCCGGTTTTCCGGGTCGCTGGTCATCGCCCTGACCACATCCACCACATCGGCCAGCACCGCTGAGGCCGTCGGCTCGGAACCGGCGCCGGCACCATAATAGAGTGTGGGACCCACCGCATCACCCTTGACCAGCAAAGCGTTCATCACCCCATCCACGTTGGCAATCAGGCGCCGTCGGGGAATCATGGTGGGATGGACCCGCATCTCGATACCCCTTGGGGTCATGCGGGTGATTCCGAGATGCTTGATCTGATAACCGAAATCGTTGGCGTAGACCACATCCTGGGGTTCGATCCGGGTGATGCCCTCGGTATAGGTTTTTTCGAACTGTAATGGAATACCAAACGCGATCGAGCCCAGAATAGTCAGCTTGTGCGCCGCATCGATACCTTCCACATCAAAGGTGGGATCCGCCTCGGCATAGCCAAGGGCCTGGGCCTCTTTAAGTACGTCGGCGAATTCACGCCCCTTGTCCCGCATCTCGGTGAGAATGAAATTGCCCGTACCGTTGATGATCCCGGCAATCCATTCAATTCGGTTTGCCGCCAGTCCTTCACGCACCGCCTTGATGATCGGTATGCCACCAGCGACCGCCGCTTCGAAGGCGACAGTCACTCCATGTTTCTGGGCAGCATCGAAAATCTCATTGCCATGCATGGCGATCAGGGCCTTGTTGGCGGTCACCACATGCTTGCCATTTTCAATGGCCTTGAGCACCAACTCCCGGGCTGGGGAGTAGCCGCCAATCAGTTCGATCACAATCTCGACATCGGGATTGCTAACCACTGAGAAGGCATCATCGGTGATTTCCAGGGTGTCGAGGCCATTCAGCTGACTCGGATCGAACGCCTTGGCCGCCGCATGGGTGATCCGGATACCTCGTCCGGCCCGGCGTGCGATTTCGTCCGCATTCCGGGTCAGCACATTGAGTGTACCGCCACCCACAGTGCCGAGCCCCAACAAACCAACATTAACTGGATTCAAATTGATACTCCTCGCATGATTCAGCCGAATGCTCAGTTATTGAGCAATCCATCCTTACGGAACATATCCCGGATGCCCCGGACCGCCTGGCGGGTTCTGTGTTCGTTTTCGATGAGTCCGAAACGCACATGACTGTCGCCGTGTTCGCCAAACCCGATACCGGGTGATACCGCCACCTTGGCTTCACTCAGCAGTTTTTTGGAAAACTCCAGGGAACCTAGGGATTTGTAGGGCTCCGGAATCGGCGCCCAGACGAACATGGTTGCCTTGGGTTTTTCCACATGCCAGCCAATATTGTTCAAACCGTCGCACAATACATCCCGGCGCATCTGATACATAAGGGCAATCTCCTTGACCGCATCCTGGGGCCCCTCCAGGGCAGCAATTGCAGCCACCTGAATCGGCGTGAAGGTACCATAGTCCAGATAGGACTTGATACGTGCCAGGGCAGCCACCAGGGTCTTGTTGCCGCACATGAATCCCACCCGCCAGCCCGGCATGTTATAGCTCTTGGAGAGCGAGAAGAATTCCACTGCGATCTCCTCGGCGCCGGGTACCTGAAGAATCGACGGTGCCACGTAACCGTCGAACACGATATCGGCATAGGCGATGTCGTGAATCACCCAGATATTGTACTCCCGGGCAATCTCAACGATTTTCTCGAAAAATTCCAACTCGACACATTGCGTGGTGGGATTCCCGGGAAAGTTGAGCACCAACATCTTCGGTCTGGGCCAGGAGTCTTTGATAGACCTGACCAGCTCATCGAAGAAATCCACCCCCGGAATCATGGGCACATGTCGTACATCGGCACCCGCGATGATGAAGCCGTAGGGATGAATGGGGTAAGCGGGATTGGGCACCAATACGGAGTCTCCGGGACCCATGCAGGCGAGCGCCAAGTGTGCCAACCCCTCTTTGGAGCCGATGGTGGCAATGACCTGGGTATCCGGATCAAGATCCACATCGTAGCGGGTCTTGTACCAATTGCTCATGGCCCGACGCAGGCGAGGAATACCTTTGGAGACCGAATAGCGATGGGTATCCTTACGTTTTGCCACCTCGCACAGCTTGTCCACAATGTGCTGGGGGGTCGGCTGGTCGGGGTTTCCCATGCCGAAATCGATGATGTCCTCGCCCCGCGCTCGCGCCGCTGCCTTGAGTTCGTTGACAATCGCGAACACATAGGGGGGCAAGCGCTTGATTCTATGGAAATCTTCCATTTCGTGCGTGGACACAGATACCTCGACTTTTAGATGAACCAAAGTATACAAAGTTAACTGACCCACTATAAAAGATCAATTGGCCAGATTACCAAACGGAACCAAGTAAGGGTTTTTTGAAGATCGGGATTGGGGTAAGGTCAGGGCATGAAATTCATACTGGATGAACCGGGTGACGGGCACGTCATCCAGCACTATGCCGAAGGTGAAATCACGATCAACGGGGTTGTCTATCGGGAAAACCTGCTAGTGATGCCGGACCGGGTGATACCCCGTTGGCGGCCCGTCGATTTTAGTAATCTGATGACAGAGGATTTCGTAAGCTTGGCCGAACTGACTCCGGAAATCGTCATTCTTGGCACCGGTTCCAAACAGCGTTTTCCGAAACCTGACCTGACCTATCCCCTGATGCAGGAACGTATCGGGTTCGAAGTCATGGATACCGCGGCGGCCTGCCGAACCTTCAACATACTGATGTCCGAGGGACGCCGGGTGGCCGCAGCCCTCTTCACAATCACCGATTAGGGGAGAGTAACATCCCCCTCTCCAGCGGGATTTGCAACCGCCTCTGCGTTATCCTCCAGTACTACCACACTATCCGGATAGGGGTACTTTTCGACCATCCCTTTGCTCACGCGTCGTTGCGTCGCCTGGTGAAGGGCATCGGACTCCATAAGGATCAGTATCAACACACTGACCATGATAGGAAGTATGCCCACCCCACCGATCATCGCCAGTACCGCGACCTTTTTCATTCCCAGGTAGGTAAAACCGATCCATCCAAAGATCCAAACACCGATCACCGCCAACAGCATGTAAATGAACAGGCGGCTGCGTTCGGCCGCGATCTGCCAATGCACGGAGACGAACCAGTGTTCCTGCAACCTGGCCTGGCGTGCCCGCTTCAAGGTATAGATTAAAAGGGACAGCGAAACGATCGGCACCAGGGCCAGGGGTTGCCAGTAGGAACTGGCAAGTCCCAAGGAGGCCACAAACCAAAGAATATGGTTACCAATCAAGTTGGTGAGGAAAATATCGTGTGGGATCTTGGCTCGATGCACCAAGTCATCTGAGATCTCGAATTTCATGGATTAAATGCCACCTGGATCTGTGTATTCATGACGAGTGCAGAGTGTAAGATATTGATTTCCCAGTGGCATCAATAAATCTGAGCTTCACCCATCGGTTAAGCGGGCATTTTTTGATCCGCTGGAGAAACAATAGCTTGCGCTATGTGCCGCCATGAACCCACGGATCCTGGCGTTATCCGACAGCCGGCCAGGAAAGACCCTATGTACCCAACAATACTGCCCAACCCGGACAGTCAGCTATCCTCCTGACTCCCCATCATTTTGGCCACCAGCCATTTCTTCAGTAAAAACAGCAGCAGAAACAGCACGATACCAATCACAAAACCAACCCAGGGCTGTTCCTTGAGAATTGTTATAAACCACAAACCATTGCCCATAGTAGAATCCTCGCGTTCGTATCAAGCGAAACCGCTCCGGGTTACAATAGCCCGCTGACGGATTGCGCCATCCTGACGGGATGGGCACCCATCCCGCTACCGAATGAGTATATCATCCGGTACCTATAAAATGCGCTGGCTCGCCGATACAAGCGTTTGCATGCTGTATCGCCGCCATAGAACTGATCGGATTGCAATGGAAAAGAAGATTATCATCTGGGTCGTCTCCCTGTCTCTGGTGGCGGTCGCCCTCGCCATACTCCTACCGGGAGGCCGTCAGGCCGACTCAGACCCAAAGCTCCCATGGGACATCAAGATCACCGAACAGCAACAGGTTCAGGTCTTCGGACTGACACTCGGTACAAGTGACCTGCAGATGGCCAGGGATATCTTCCAGGATGAGGGAAAACTGAACATATTTGTCAGCGACGCGGGTGTGCCGGCACTTGAGGCCTACTTCGAACGGGTGTTCCTGAGTGGCATACGCGCAGACGTCATTATGACCTTGAAGGTCGATCAAACGCTACTCGAACAGATGATGGATCGAGGAGCCCGAATCCGCCGAACCTCGGAAACCACCCACAAAATTGAACTCAGCACCGAGGATAAGGCACTTGCCACCCATTTCCCCATCTCCCTGATCAACTACATCCCCGCGGCAAACCTGGATGAGGAACTTATCCTGCGGTTGTTTGGTGAACCAAGCGACAAAATCGTGGAGAGTGAAACCGGTATCACCCAATGGATCTACCCGGGGAAAGGATTGAGTATCGGCCTCAACCCGGAGGGTAAGGAACTGCTACAGTACCTACCCTTGGATCGGGTGGACCCACTGATACAGCAGATCGAACAGAGGAATCGGGAATACGAAGCGCGCAAGGAAGAGCATTGAGATGAAAGCCGGATCAGTTTGATTCATCCTGATCCTCGGCATCCGGCATCATCTGCCGAGGTCTCTTTTTCTTACGCCCTTTTGAGAGATCGTCATCCATCAGGATTCGGTGCGCCTCGCCCTCCAGGTCATCGAACTGGCCACTGCGCGCCGCCCAGAACAGTACCGCGACAGCGGCCAAACCCAACAGAATCATCCCGGGTATCAAACCGTAGATTACATCCATTCCAGATCTCCGTCAGAAGTCATACATTTTTTGCCCATTGCCAAATGCCGCCCCCGCCCGCGGCGGATCAACCCGCCCTGACACCACGAAACAGCGTCCGGATACGGGCCGAATTCCCGATCACCGCCAACGAGCTTAGCGGCATGGAGATCGCGGCGACCAGTGGGGTCACGATGGCGCTCATTGCCAACGGAACCATGATGATATTGTAGGTGATCGAGATCCCAATGTTTTGCCGGATCGTGCGCAGGGTCCGCCGTGACAGAGCAATGGCGAGACGTACCCGTTCGAGCTCACTGCTCATCAGAACGATATCGGCACTGGCGATGGACACATCGGTGCCCGATCCCATGGCGATGCCCACATCGGCACGTACCAGCGCCGGCGCATCATTGACCCCATCGCCCACCATGGCGACCCGTTTCCCCTCCTCCTGCAACTGCCGGATGACCTGATCCTTCTGTTCCGGCATGACCTCGGCAATCACCTCCATACCCCCAAGACGTTGTGCTATCGCCTCTGCGGCCCGACGACGATCACCACTCAG
>JARRNW010000077.1:0-10491 GCA_037384565.1 Candidatus Thiodiazotropha sp. | reverse complement strand
GTCATATCCATACCCATCGACATCATGGGCATCGGCATCATGGGCATCACACCCATCGGCATGGTGAACATTGACGACATGGGATTGCCGCAACACATACACATAATTCTTTCTCCCTTGTGTTTGATCTACGAAATCCGTTAATTGAACGTGCTTTGCGAAGTGGAATGTAATTCCTGCTGACTATTGTCAATCAAATGATTGTTGCGTCAAGGATGCTATGGCTGGTTAACGGTGTTTACGTAACTAATTGGTATGGTCTTCCCACAATCGCCATCGCCGCATCGCATGTGTGGTGTAATATTTTTTTACTGGCACGGTAATTGACAATGTATCTGTTTGCCCATGATTCTCTGTCATTGAATTCGTTGCCAGGAGCGGTTTTAAGTCGCGGGATAGGACGTTCGCTTTGCTCATCAGCATCGCCCTACTGTTTTGAACTCTGCACCAAGGGCGAAGGGAGATGGCTTGGGTACCTCGAGAAGGATGTTTTTAATCTTATCTACAAGGAAGTCCGGAAAATAACCATCCTTGTACATCCCGTGAAGAAATTCGTGGTTCAAGATTTCTTGACTATTTATCGATGCCATAAGATGTCTCCGTTTTAATAGCTAACAGTTACGTTAACGATACCCCTAGTCTCGTTACTATTATTAGAGGTCATAGTGTGCAAATGCTCTAGCGACCTTTCCAGACGATGAGAAATGAAACACCTCGGCGGATAACCCAAGAACGCCTTGGTAAATTAGCGTGACGCTGTTTGCTCCACGAAGGACATGCTGCAGTTCAAAACGGAGGTCTGGGAATTTCTCGAGCGCACCAGCCCAGTATTCCCCAACAGTTGTCTTGCCTTTGAGGGTGCCAGAAGGTTCCCCTGTCAACTTGATGATTGCGGGGGATGACATCTCAAAGTCATCTTCATAATGAGCAAGAATCTTCTTTAGATCATGCTCATTCCAGGCAGCAATCCACTCGTTTGCGAATTCCTGAGCTTTTTCCTTTTCCATGTGGTCTCCTTTGACCTCTAACGCCGCGGCCTGGGGTAATCCGAAGCGAAGCGTAGGTTTGTCCCTAGCAGCGCTTTGTTAGCCATTTTTCCGCGTAAAAACGTGAGCACCACCGCAATATAATGGTTCAAAGCACAATTCGGGATGCTCCCCCCCGGGCTCTTTGCAAAATGCATGACACATAATTCGAGCCATGCTGTTCAGGTTTATGACTTCACTGTGCTCACGAGTCCAAAGTAATCCTGTAACAATGCATCCACTTCCTCCACCGGAATTGTGCGTTCCTCCGTGACGCCGGATATTGTGGTTCTCAACCGATCGCCGAAGAGAATGCTGCGACCCTCCGGCCGATGTTGCACAACCAGCAGTTTCTGCACGAAGATGGAATCCGGATGCCGGTTGTTGAGAAAGTTGGCGGGTGCGAAGTCGATCCACTGCTGGGGCCACAGATCGAAGCTGTACTGGTTGGCCCAGTCTCCATCAACCTTGGCCTGGAGCAGGTACTCCCGGTCGTTGGGTTGTTCCAGTCGATACCAGTCATCGTCCTGGGGTACCTCTTCGCCGGTGCAAGACAGGGCCAGTGGGGCGCGTATGCCGTGACTGCCGAAACCTACATCGCACAGCCAGATGTCCTGCTCGATTGTCACCGCCAGGGCCATATGGGTCCGGGGGCGCAATACCGGGTAGAACATCGGGCGGCAGGCGATCAATTGATATTCGAATCCCAGCGCACTTAATGCCATGGCAAACAGACCGTTCACCTCGTAGCAGTATCCTCCGCGGTTGTTGTGGAGCAACTTATCCACGATCGCTTCCGGAATCAGGGAGATCTCCTTGCCCGCCTGTACATCCAGGTTTTCGAACGGGATGCTGAACAGTTGTCGGCGCATCAATCGCGTAAGGGTTTCCAGATCCCGGCGCGGTTCCTGGTCGAAGCCAATGCGCGCGAAATAGCTTTTCAGGTCGAAGTTCTCTGCGATCATACAGTGAGTGTTCCCTTGAATATGGTAGTGGCTTTACCGGTCAGATAGACCCGTCCCCGATTCAGGCGTACCTGGAGCCGGCCGCCTCGCGCGGACAGTTGATGGGCTTGCATGACCCGCTGACCGAGCCGTGCATGCCAGTAATCGGCGAGCGTGCAATGCGCCGAACCGGTGACCGGGTCCTCATCGATCCCGGCCGCGGGGGCAAAAAAGCGGGATACGAAATCGACGTCGCCGCTCCCACGGGCGGTGATGATCAAGCCACGGGTCGGCAAGGCGGCCAGTCGGGACAGGTCGGGTCGGCATTCCATAACCGCGCGTTCGTTGGTCAGTTCCACCAGCCAATCTTCACGACCCTGAGCGGTTGCTACGACCGGTTGTCCCAGGATTGTGGTCAGGTCGGTGTCGAGGACCAATGGGCTGACCGGATCGGCGGGAAAGTCCAACTCGATGCCCGCATTCGAGAATCGGGCCACCAGTGTACCGCTGCGGGTAAAGAATTGAAGCTCGGAATCGTCGGCCTGTCGTTGGGTACGTAGAACATGCGCACTGGCCAGGGTTGCGTGACCGCAGAGATTGACCTCGGTGGTGGGCGTGAACCAGCGGAGCTCGTAACCCTTGTCCCGGGGGCGCAGGAACGCGGTCTCCGATAGGTTCATCTCCATTGCCAGCGCCTGCATCCAGTCCGTCTCCCGATCCTCTGTGAGTAGACAGACTGCCGCAGGGTTACCCTGGAAAGGTCTCTCTGAAAACGCATCAACCTGATATATCTCACACATGGTCCATGGACCTCCTGGAGGTTGCAAGGGAGGGTTGTGCCGTTGCGCCGAGGGTCTGCTGCTCAATCCTTTGCTGGTAGACCGTGGTCAAACGCTGGGTGATCGGGCCGGGGGACTGAGCCAGCAGGCGTCCGTCCAGGGAGCGTACCGGAATAATCCCGGCCCCGGTACCGCTCAGAAAGCACTCATCTGCGGTATAGACATCATACCGGGTCAGCGATCGTTCAGTCATCGCAAGGCCCGTTTCCTGGCCCAGCTTCAACAGGGTGCCGCGGGTGATGCCTTGCAGTGCGCCATCGCTGACCGGGGGGGTGCTGACAACACCGTTTTGCACGATGAACAGGTTTTCCGCGCTGGCTTCCGCAACCCGACCTTCACCATTGAGCATCAGTGCCTCATCCACGCCCGCCTGGCGCGCTTCAAGTCGGGCCAGGATGTTGTTGAGGTAGTTGAGGCTCTTGACGCGGGGATCAAGCACATCGGGTCCCGGACGTCGGGTCGAGGCGGTGATTAAATCGATTCCGGTACGGCGTTTGGCCTCACTGACCAGGGCCAGTTGTTCCGTCAGGATAAACAGGTTTGGGTGCTCGCAACGAGCGGGATCGAGACCCAGGCTGCCGGCGCCCCGGGTCACCACCAGCCGGATATAACCTTCGGCCTCGTCAAAGGCCGCGATCACCTCATCAATGGCCCCGGCGATTTGCATCATGGAGTAGGGCAGACTGAGCATCAGCGCCCGGGCCGAGTGGTGCAAACGCTGGAGATGTTGTTCCAGTTGAAACGGTCTGCGGTGATAGAAACGGATGCCTTCGAAGATTCCGTCTCCATACAACACCCCATGATCATTGAGGGGTAGGGCGGCCTGTGAGGCCGGCAGGCAACGGCCGTTGAGCCAGTAAACCGGTTCGGTCATGGGGAAGGTCTCCTTTTGGGTGGTCACATTCGGTCATATAAGTCTATCTACTGAAGCGTCAACCAATACAGATGCAGACAGTAATGAAGGTATACGGTACAGTTGTTACCAATACTCCAACTGTACCTGATCGATGGGGGATCAACTGTATGGGTGATGAAGGACTCAGATACGAGCAGGTGGCGTCGCACATCCGTGACCAGGTGCGCCGGGGTGTGCTGCGTCCCGGTGAACGTATCCCTTCGGTGCGAAACCTTAGCCATCGCCTGGGTGTGAGTATTTCAACTGTGGTTCAGGGTTACGGCCTGTTACAGGATGAGCGTCTGATCGAACCGCGTCCCCAGTCCGGGTTCTATGTCCGTGCGCCGGTACGTCGGCCACCGGCTCCGGCCATGAGCCGGCCCGAGGCCTATCCGGTACCGGTCACCGTGAGTGAGGTGGCACTGCAGGTGGTTCAAGCCTATCGCTCCCCAGGGGTGATTCAGATGGGTACTGCCTTGCCGCGAACTGATTTCCCCGCAGTGAGCCAACTGCACCGCATCCTCGCCCGTCTTGCCCGGCGCACCGATCCGCATCTGCGGGATTACGACATGCCTCCGGGCAACGACGCATTGCGGCTGCAGATCGCCCGACGAGCGGTGGATGCCGGGGTGGCCTGTTCGCCGGAGGATGTGGTGGTGACCAGCGGCTGTCAGGAGGCGTTGGTATTGTGTCTGCGGGCAGTGGCCGAGGCGGGAGATACCGTGGCCATCGAATCACCAGCCTTTTTCGGCACCCTGCAGGCAATCGAATCCCTGGGTCTCAAGGCGCTGGAGATACCCACCGATCCACGATACGGGATCAGTCTGGACGCATTGCGCCTGGCCCTGGAACAGTGGCCCCTCAAGGCGTTGTTGCTGACTCCGAATTTCAGCAATCCTCTGGGTTACTGCATGTCCGATGCACGCAAGGGCGAATTGGTGGCGCTGCTGGAATCCGCGGGGGTGCCGCTGATCGAGGATGACGTCTATGCAGATCTCAACTATCAGGGCAATCGACCCAGGGCGGCTAAGTCCTGGGATCACAGCGGTCAGGTGTTGTTGTGTTCCTCGCTCTCCAAGACGCTCGATCCGGGCCTGCGGATCGGTTGGGCGATTCCCGGTCGATACCGGGACAAGGTCATGCATCTGAAACTGGTCAGTAGTATGGCCAGTGCCACCTTGCCTGCCTATGCGGCGGCGGAGTATCTGGAGTCCGGCGGCCATGACCGACATCTGAGAATCTTGCGTAAAGCCTACCGGGAGCGACGTGACCGGTTTCTTGAGCTGGCCCATCGCATGTTGCCCGAGGGTTGTCGCATCACCTCGCCGGAAGGGGGCTTTATCGCCTGGATCGAACTGCCTGCGGGCACTGACGCGATGCAACTCTACCACCGGGCCATGCAGTCCGGGTTGAGCATAGCGCCGGGCCCGTTGTTTTCTCCCAGTGGTAAATACCGTAACTTCATTCGGCTCAACTTTGGCCAGGTTGGTTACGAGGCGATGGCAAAAGGCTTTTCGATCCTTGGAAAACAGTGGCACGAGTTGTTGTGCTGATCCAAACTAAGTGAACGGGATCTTATGTAGTCCGCGGCCCTAGGCTAGGACACTACACTAGCGGGCCAGTGCGGCGGTCAGCGCCTGATGCAGTCGATCAACCACCCACTCGCCGGCGCTGGCTGAGGTCAACATGACCAATTCCACATCCGGCAGGGGCGGCAAGGGGGTGGTCAGTGTTCGCAAATCCGTCTCCAGCCAGCGCTCGGTACGAACGCCTACTCCAAGACCGGCGCGTACCGCTGCACGCATCCCGGACAGGCTGGGTGTGGATAGAGCAACCCGCCAGGACCGGCCGATCCCATCTAGAGCGTTTAAGACCGAATTGCGGAAGATGCAGGGAGCATTGGCCAGTACCAGAGGCAAGGGTTGATCCTCCGGGAAGGTCTGATCCGGTGATGCCACCCAGACCCGTTTCAGGCGATCGATGACCTCGCATCCGATACCTGACAGAGGCTGTTGTCCCGGTTCCTGGAAAATCACTGCCAGATCCAGTTCGCCAAGTTCCACCATTTTTTGCAATTTGAGATTGGCGTCGACCAGCACCTCCAGAGAGATCCCCGGATAGAGTCGGGAAAAATGCGCCAGGATGTCCGCTAATCCACCATCGGCAAGTTCCTGCGCTGATCCGAGGCGTACTGTGCCCCGGCAATGGGTCTCGTTAAGAGCGGACCAGGCTTCATCATTCAGCACCAGCATACGCCGAGCGTATCCGAGCAGTAGTTCCCCCTGCTCGGTGAGGCTGAAGTTGCGGGTGTTGCGCGCAAGCAGGGGTAAGGCCAGGCGCTCCTCCAGACGCTTTAACTGTTGACTGACAGTGGACTGGGTCCGGTGCAGCCGCTCCGCCGCACGGGTGAAACCGCCGCCATCCACCACAGCTACGAAGGTGCGTAAGAGCTCTAGTTCGAGGTTGCGGAATGTTTTATTCATAAAATGGATAAAAGTTATTCAAATAATTCGTTTCTCAAATTAATCCCTGAAGTTTAGGCTTTTATCAAACCACGTCAAGGAGCCTCGATATGCCTTACATCAAACTCGACATTTACCCTGTACCGACCCAGTCTCAGGCGGAATCCCTGGCTCGTGCGATGACCCGGGCCATGGTAGACATCATGGGAAAACGAGGAGCAGTAACCGCTGTCCACATTAGCAGTACACCGCCCCTGGTATGGACCGTCGGAGATACACCCTGTACGCGACCCACTGCTTATGTGGAGATCAAAATCACCGCGGGCAGCAACAGCCAGGACGAAAAAGCGGCTTTGATCCAGCAGGTGTGGCAAATTCTGTTGGATACCCTGGGTGTTCTCACCGAAGCAAGCTATACCGTGATTCATGAGGTGGCTGCGGAGAATTGGGGATATTCCGGGTGCACTCAGCGTGATCGGCAGTTGGCGCAAGCCTGAACAAAGAACCCGAAGGAAGTGCTATGACAACTCTGACACTTTATGACCTGCCTCTGTCCGGTAACTGCTACAAGGTGCGTCTTTTGCTCTCTATGTTGAATCTTGATTACACGCGGGTGGTGACGGATACCCGAAAGGGGGAAACCCTCACCCCTGAGTTCAAACGCCTCAATCCCCGGGGACAGATCCCGGTGTTCATCGATGGTCACGAGATTATTTGGGACTCGATGGCGATCCTCGTCTATCTGGGACGGAAATTCGGTGATGACACATGGTTGCCAAACGACCCCTTGTCTTTGGCTCGGGTGATGCAGTGGCTTGCTGTGTCGGAAAACGAGCTACTCTATGGTCTGGCGCGGGCTCGTGCCGTGGTTGTGCTCAATAGGCCTTTCGACCTTGAGCAGTGTCACCGGGATGCGCTTCCCGGCGTCGAGGCAATGGAGCAACGGCTCACGGATTGCGACTGGCTTGCGCTGGATCATCCAACGCTCGCAGATGTGGCTTGCTACCCCTATACAGTAATGGCGGGGGAGGGGCGCTTCAGTCTGGAGCCCTATCCCGGGATCAGAAATTGGCTAAAGCGTTTTGAACAACTGCCGGGCTGGTGTGCCATGCTCGAGTGAACCTGCAGGATTGTTGAAGGGCAGAACATGCGCGGTTCAATTTTCTAGCTAAGTGCTATTAGGGGCTGGTACGAATGAAACGTGCTTCGATCTGAAGTCACTGCCATCCCGGCGTATACCGGGATGGTAGTGGTTTTTACTTAAGTTAGCGCCATACTCCCGTAGCTCCTTTGTTTTTCGAGTACTCCTTAATACTCTGTTTCAGAGCGCTCATCATAATGAAGTCACTGAGGCTGTAGGGATAATGTTGCGTTAATCGCACGTTGCATTACTCCCGCTCTGCATGTCGAAGGGACCAGACATAATCGAGGCCGAGATAAGGTATTGGTTCACCATTTTCGTCAGTAAAAAGTGTCTGCTTTGGTGTGCCAACATAACCGAGGGGATGTCCCTCACCATTGAATTCACCGGTAATCACAGGGATTGGCATGGAATTTCCGCTCGTGCCTTTTACGGCTAGGGCATGGCAGGTCAGGCACGACATGCTCTCCTGGTCCTGTCTGCCTTCAATCTGTGAATTTGTCAGAATCGTTGGGTTGCCCCGGTTATCCACCCAATCGATCTGGGTGCCGCGAAGACGGTAATTTTCCCACTTGGTTCCCTCGAGTCCATATCCTTTGGGTATCTTGTTGCAGGACAGATTATCCTCGGGGCATGCCTCTGAGTCCCTGGATGGGACCACCCAGCCACGAAAAGCCTCGGGGTAAACGCTGGGCCATATATTTTCGTTGTCTACGTGTTCAAAGGTTGACCAGAACCAGGTTGGGTTCTCTTTCGACATGATATGGAGTGCGCTCAGCCCATGGATGGTTGTAACGCCGTCTGTTTGTGTTTCAACCCAATGGTACCTCGGTTTGTCGGCCTCAGTGATGTTTACCCAATACGCCTTGATCTCCTTGGATCCAAGAGGAAACTCAAGATCCCGAACGCCGGCTCGTGCCAACCGCTCCTGTTCGTCCAAGCTGTAGAGTCTGTTGTCCCGGATGTAGTCGTATGTGAGTTGATTCAGTTTTACAGTTTCATCCGAGCCTTCGGTGTATTGGCCTGCGGGTAGCCCTGTGTACGAGCCATACTTACAGTTATCACTCCAGCTTTCCGGCTCGGCAGCCTGGGGAAGGTAAACCTGTTCTTTGGCTATCCAGCTCTCCCAGGTCGTCATCCCGGGATCACCCAGAGTTTTTCGATGATCGGGTCTACAACTTCCAGCCGATACAGGCCAGTTTAGTGTTACAAAAAGTTGCCAGGCATATCTGTCCGGGTTATTCATCGCAGTCGTGGTACACTGTAGCTCATATCGTGCGCTTCCGGGATATCTATGCAGATGTGAAGTGTCGAACTGAGTGCTTGTCTCAGCAGAAGTGATTGCGGAATAACTACAAACTGACAATGCCAATATTGAGTTAATAACTGTGGTTGGTTTCATGTATACAGTCCTTGTATTGAATTAAAGTTGATTGAATAACGGCAATCTGCCTGATACTCATACGGCATGAGTACAAGAAATCTTCACGCTCAGGTAAAGTGCGCGTTATCTCGCTTCAGGAAATCGGATGTAGGTATACCATCTCGTCGAGATGAATAACTAAAATACTGTTGACCAGTAAAGCGGGGTTAGTGCAGAAGTATTCCGATTATTACTTGTAATCGGCTTGTCGTCTCAAGCGAGATGGAGAAGAGGGAAAATTGAAACGCTGAAATGCGGTGGTTTGAATTCCACATTGACCTAACATCCATGTTGTTTGTTGAAACAAAGTCCTGAAAGCCAAAATTAGCACTATACTGTACATCAGTCAAGCAATTTGCGTACTGTTTCTAAGCGAATGATGTCAGGGTTTAATGTGTTTGGTCTGTGTTCGTTAAATAGTGAGCGCCACAAACGTTCCTGCCAGCCTTCCTTAAGGAGCTATCATCAATGCGAAAAAGAACACTTGGATGTACTCAAAAGCAACTGCCTGCAATAGGTTTTGGGTGCATGGGATTGTCAGAATTTTACGGTCCACCCACTGACAAACAGGATGCAGTTAGATTACTTCACGAAGCGATAGCGCTTGGCATCGAGCACTTCGATACGGCGGAGATGTACGGCGTGGGTAGTGCAAATGAAAAGCTCCTTGGAGAGGCATTCGCGAACCGTCGTGAACAGGTATTCCTAGCTACAAAGTTTGGCCCTACCCGAAATTATGAGACCGGTGAATTTACTGGATTGGACGGTTCAAGGAAGAACTGTAGACGCTCGGTTGAGGGTTCACTGAAGCGTTTGCGTACCGATGTTATAGATCTGTATTACCTGCATCGTGTGGATCCAGAGACTCCTATCGAGGAGAGCGTCGCTGCAATGGCCGAGTTGGTGGGCGAAGGTAAAGTGCGCTATATCGGTTTGTCCGAAGCCTCGGGAGATACGATCCGTCGTGCCGCCAAGGTGCACCCGATCGCGGCTGTACAATCCGAGTACTCGCTCTTCAGTCGAGATATCGAATCTGATGTGATTCCCGCCTGTCTTGAAGTCGGCGCAACACTGGTCGCTTATTCACCTCTTGGCAGAGGTATGCTGACGGGGCGCTTTAAAACTCAGAAACCGGTCGAAGGTGACTGGCGCCTGTCCACTCCGCGCTATCAGGGTGAGGCCTATTCTGCCAACGTGGCGCTAGTGGATGAGATAGAAACCGTTGCGGTAAATAAATCCTGCACCCCAGCACAGGTAGCGCTCGCATGGGTGATCGGCCGTGGAAATCACATTATGGCACTGACAGGGACAACGAAACTGAATAATCTAAAAGCCAATCTTGACGCTTATAATGTGCTGCTGTCGGAGGATGAAAAGGCGTTACTGGATACACTAGCTGATCGCGTCAAAGGCGATCGATACGATGAATGGGGTATGACGGGTATCAACGGCTGAACTCTAACCTATGGAGTTGTCGGGTTAAAATACTAACCAAGTGATGGATTATAATCGTCAGCTAAATGTATTAATATCCATGGCCTGGTTAGTAAGATGATATTCTTGTTTGCGTGGGTCGGCTAAGATAGAATGCCGTCCAGATTTCTTGGGTCTACAAGGATGTTGTATGCGCACAAAATTATTTTCAATAGTATCACTATTATTTTTTCTTGCGGCTTGCAATGACGATAGTGATGAAGACACTTACTACTACACCGTCTATATTGATCACTATAAACAAGAATGCAACACGAATATGAGTGGT
>JARRNW010000076.1:0-13866 GCA_037384565.1 Candidatus Thiodiazotropha sp. | reverse complement strand
GTCAGGTGCGGCTGTTTGTCGGCTCGGTCCTGTTGTTCATGCTCGCATCCTTGCTCTGCGGCATGTCGTCCAGCCTGGAGCTTCTGATCGCCGCCCGGGTCATGCAGGGAGCGGTAGCAGGCCCCATGATCCCCCTCTCCCAGGCCCTGTTGCTGCAGTGCTTTCCCCGTGAAAAGTCGGGCATGGCCCTGGCGATGTGGGGCATGACTACAATGGTGGCGCCGGTCCTGGGACCGATCATGGGCGGCTGGATCTCGGATAACTATAGCTGGCCATGGATCTTCTACATCAACGTACCCGTGGGTCTGATCGCCGCCTGGATGACCTGGCGAATGTTGAAAAAGCGGGAGTCCGTAACTCGCAAGCTACCCATCGATGTGATCGGCCTGGGCCTGCTGGTGGTTGGGGTCGGAGCCCTGCAGATCATGCTCGACAAGGGTCGGGAACTGGATTGGTTCACCTCCAGCGAGATTCTATCGCTGGCCATCATATCGTTGGTGGCACTCTCGTTTTTCGTGGTATGGGAACTGACCGAACGCCATCCAGTGGTGGATCTCACCCTGTTCAAAGTGCGCAACTTCACCATCGGTGCAATCGCCTTGGCCCTCGCCTATGGACTCTTTTTCAGTATCGTGGTGATCATGCCCCTGTGGTTGCAGCAATACATGGGGTATACCGCCACCTGGGCCGGTCTCGTAACCGCTCCGATCGGAATTCTCGCTTTACTGCTCTCGCCAGTGGTGGGGCGCATGATGCCCCACACTGACCCGCGTCTGCTGGCGAGTTTCGCCTTTGTGATATTTGCCATCACCTCCTTCATGCGCGCCAACTTCAGCACCGACACGGACATGATGAGCCTGGTCTGGCCACAGCTGATTCAGGGCGCGGCCATGGCAACCTTCTTCGTTCCGTTGACCGCGGTAACACTTTCGGGCCTCGCCCCCGAGCGAGTACCCGCGGCTGCGGGATTATCCAACTTCATCCGCATTATGGCAGGCGCCATGGGCGCATCGATATCGACCACCCTATGGGACAGTCGCGCGGCAATGCACCATGCCCATCTCGCAGAACACATCACAGCCTATGACGCGAACACTCGTCAGGCGTTACAAGGACTCTCGGCACTGGGGTTGACCCCGCAGCAAGCACTCGGCGCGATCGAATACCAGCTCAACCGTCAGGCCTTCATGCTCTCCGCCATCGACCTGTTCTGGGTGGCCGGGATACTGTTCCTGATGCTGACCGTGGTAATCTGGATCAGCCGACCGATCCGCAACGTTCAGGCATGATTTATTTTAACCCGGCGACTAAGTATGTCGGGTTAATAATAAATGCGGGCCCAGTGCAGTGTCCTATACTGCAGGACACTACACCAGGATATGGCTTCAAGTCTCTGTTTCAGTCAGGAAACTGTGATCGTCATTGCCAAGGGTCACCGCTTCGGTATTCGTACGGTCTTTTAGCTGAACACCGGATATCTTCCTTCTACGCGCTTCATTGAGCAGATACACAGCACGGTGGCACGCCTCCAGATAGCCAAGTCCCGCAGGACGGATATTGGAAATACAATTTCGATTCGCATCGGTGGTCCCTGATTTAGGGGCCCATGTCAGATACAGCCCCATGCTGTCCGGTGAACTGAGCCCTGGCCGCTCACCGATAAGCACCAGCACGCAACGGGCATGGAGTTGTTCACCAATGTTATCGCCGATCGCGACACGCCCTTGTTCAACAATACACAGGGGAGCGATCGTCCAGGGCGACGAACCATTAACCAATTCAGGAATCAAGTTATCCAGAAATGGCAGCGTATTCGTCTCAATCGCCAATGCCGATAATCCGTCTACAATGGCAATAGCCAAATCCCAGCAACCGATATTTTCGTTACGGATACTATTCAATATTTGCGAAGACGCCTCATCAAGCAGACGTCCGTAATCGGGGCGTTGCAGGTATTGCGTGCGATCGCTCACGCGACTGTGCAGGTTGAGCAGGCCACAGGAATGAAACCATGGCCGAGCCTGCAACCGTTCGGCCAGAGCATCGGTATCGAGTGGCTTGTGCACAGCATCCTGAGCTTTGGCATGCGCCAGCTGAAACTCCAATAGATGTTTCGTCGGCACGCTGACACCGGCTCGGCCAAGCCCGATTCGTGCATCGGTATAGCGTCGTAATAAAGCCCAGGGATTGTCGGTCACAGGACCATCTGTCGGGTGAATTGGGAAAGAACTATCCATTATCAGGGTCCAAGCAAACGATCGAGTGAACGACGAAAACGATGAGAAATTTGATGATTGAGCGTAAATTGATCATCATTGCTTAATATTTCCATCCGTTTCAACCAGGCATCGAACTCCGGCGCCGGTTTCAAACCCAGTACACGGCGTGCATACAAAGCGTCATGGAAAGACGTTGTTTGGTAATTGAGCATGATGTCATCCGAGCCAGGAATACCCATGACAAATGTACAACCGGCAACACATAATAGGGTCAACAGATTGTCCATATCATTTTGATCTGCATCGGCGTGATTTGTGTAACAGACGTCGCATCCCATGGGAAGGCCCAGGAGCTTTCCACAGAAGTGATCTTCCAAACCGGCACGTGTGATCTCCTTTCCGTTGAACAGATACTCCGGACCAATAAAACCAACCACCGTGTTGACCAGGAGCGGATTGAATTTACGCGCAACCCCATAGGCACGGGCCTCACACGTTTGTTGATCAATGCCCGCATTGGCATTGGCAGATAGTGAACTACCCTGCCCGGTCTCAAAATACATCACATTGTTACCCAAGGTACCGCGCTTGAGCGAAAGCGCGGCGTCCTGCGCCTCGGCTAGATTTGCCAAGTTGAAGCCGAAACTCTCATTGGTTGCTTGTGTTCCGGCGATTGATTGGAATACCAAGTCAACCGGTGCACCGAGATTGATGGCTTCTAGGGTATTGGTCACATGAGTTAGAACGCATGATTGGGTGGGTATCTCATAATGACGGATTACATCATCCATCATTTTGATAAGGCGGCACGCCTGGGCAAGATTATCGGTTGCCGGGTTGATGCCAATCACCGCATCGCCGTTAGCATACAACAAGCCATCCAAAAGACTCGCAGCAATACCGGTTAAATCATCAGTAGGATGGTTAGGCTGTAACCGCGTGGACAGATGACCCGGTAGTCCAATGGTATTTCGAAACGCCGTGGAGACATGGCATTTCTTTGCAACCAGAATCAAATCCTGATTACGCATGATCTTACTCACGGCGGCGGCCATCTCCGGCATGATGCCGGCACGTATCTGTTCAAGCATCTCCGAAGTTGCGAGATCGCTGAGCAGCCAGTCGCGAAAATCACCAACCGTCAAATGAGATATGGGCGCAAATGCCCCAGCATCGTGCTCGTCGAAGATCAGGCGTGTAACCTCATCTTCTTCATAGGGTACCAGTGCATCGTTTAAAAACCGTTTAAGCGGCAATTCCGCAAGGGTCATTTGCGCAACCACACGCTCCTCGGCGGATTTGGCTGAGATGCCCGCGAGTCGGTCACCGGATCGGGCAGGCGATGCCTTCGCCATCAGTTCCGCTAGGCTGCGAAAACCAAAGGTACGATTGCCGACTGTATGGAGAAACTGAAAGGATGGATGTTGCACCATAGGTTATTTGGCACCACCGATTTTGCTCAAAGCGGTTGCTGTTTAGGGTTGCGGAAAAATAAATAACTCCAAAATACGCAGGATTAATGCCCGCCTTCTAGGCGTAGCGCAGGGCGGCAACCGAAGCCGCGTCAACGAAGGCGGACACTATGACAAGTAGTTTGAGGTAATTTATTTTTTCCGCGCCCCTTAGATATCGACAACCGCCTCATAAGCGAGGTATTAATTAAAGTCCAAAGTTATACGTCTTAAATCCGCCGCAGAGATCTCAGCTATAACGATAGGGACGGCCAGCCTTTTCCATGACCGCATTATACTCCTTAAAGATCTTGACCACCTTGGCTTTTGTCTCAGACTGCTTTGCCAGTTCATCCCAGAATTTATGCGCAGCCGCTTCGACTTGGGCCCACTCCGCGTCAGGAATCGTGGTCAGTTTCATTTTGCTGCCATTAACACGTAATTTGGCTTCACCACCCCAATACCACCATTGACGATAGTAGTGTGAACTGTCCATAGTGATTTTTAGCAATTCTTTAAGCTTATCTGGCAATTTGTTGTAGCTCTCCATATTGGCATAGAAGGAACCCGCCCAGGCGCCGGAGATGTTGTTGGTAAGAAAGTAATTGGTTACATCGGCCCAGCCGACGGTATAGTCCTCAGTGATACCTGACCAGGCAATCCCATCCAACTCTCCGGTTTGTACCGCCACTTCGATGTCTTCCCAAGGCAGCGAAACCGGTACCACACCGAACTGAGCGAGAAAACGACCCGCCGTAGGAAAGGTAAACACACGCTTACCCTTAAGATCCGCCAGGCTATTAATCGGGTCCTTAGTGGCGAAATGGCAGGGATCCCACGAACCGGCCGAAATATGTTTAACCCCAAGTTTGGCATATTCCGCTTCCCAGATTTCAGCGAGCCCATACTCATTGAACAATACGGGAACATCCAATGAGTAACGACTGGCGAATGGAAAGTAGCCGCCGAATACCGTGACTTCCGTGGGAGAAGCCATGGAGTCATCATCTGACTGTACCGCATCAATAGTTCCTTTTTGTAGCGCCCGAAAAAGTTCACCTGTCGGCACTAGCTGATCCGAGAAATAGAGCTCGATCTGCATCTCATCACCCGCGATACGATTAAAACTCTCAATCGCGGGTTTTATTACGTGCTCCGCAAGGGCAGGACCCGCATAGGTTTGCATGCGCCACTTTATTTTTGGATTTGCTGCATACAGACGCGGCGACGCCAAAGCCGCAGAACCGGCTAGCGCCGCAGCCGATGTGAGAAATTTACGCCTTGAATTGTTCATTTCGTTCTCCTACTGTCGTTGACAGATAATAGGTGGAATAGCCGTATTCGTGTTTCTCTCGTATAAAATCCATGTATTGAAATATGTTATTGCATTCAACATTGCCACAGCAAAATGCTATTTAGCATAAACGTATTCCGGTAGCCACAAAGCCATTTGCGGGAATAGCATGATCATCACCAGAGCAAAGATCATAATTAAAACGAATGGCAGTATTGACCCGTAAATATCCCGTAAACCAATTTCTGGAGGCGCCATTGCGCGCATTAGAAACAGGTTGTAACCAAAGGGAGGGGTCATATACGCAATCTGCGTAGTCACGGTGTAGAGCACACCATACCAGATCAAATCAAACCCAAGGGCCTGAACCAGTGGAACATAGAGCGGGGCGACAATCACCAGCATCGCAGTATCATCGAGAAATGTGCCCATCACAATGAATGACAGCTGCATTAAAATCAGAATCATCCAGGGGCTAAGACCCAATTGCTCGGTGAACAAATGTTCGATTGACTTGACCGCTCCCAGTCCGTCAAACACAGCACCGAAGCCCAGTGCGGCCAGAATAATCCACATAAACATGCATGAAATCGCCAATGTCTGGCGTAGGGAATTTTCCAACACAGTTTTCGTCATACGGCCCTTGATGATAGCCGCAAGAATGGCTGCCATGGCGCCCAGCGCGGAACTTTCAACCAGACTGGTCCAACCATTGACAAACGGCGCCATCATCACCAGGAAGATCCCCAGTGGTAGCAATCCACTGCGCAACAGACGCAGTTTCTCCGCCATGGGTATTTGACGATCTTTCGTTGGTAAAACCGGTCCCAATTCAGGCTGCAGCCGACAGCGGATAGCGATGTAAACAATGAACAACAGCGCCATTACCAGACCAGGCACGATCCCCGCCAGCCAGAGCTGGCCTACCGGCTGGCGTGCAATCATGGCGTAAAGCACCAACACTACGGAGGGCGGCACAAGAATTCCCAGTGAAGAACCGGCCTGCACCACGCCTGTTACCATTTTTTTGTCATATCCCCGGCGTAACAGTTCGGGTAATGCAATGGTCGCTCCGATTGCCATACCGGCTACCGACAACCCGTTCATTGCTGACACCAGCACCATGAGACCGATGGTGCCGATGGCCAGACCTCCATGTAGCGGCCCCATCCAGACATGAAACATTTTGTACAAATCGTCTGCGATTTTTGATTCAGAAAGGACATAGCCCATGAAAATAAACATGGGCAACGTCAGCAGCGGATACCAGTTCATAAGCTTCATCGCTGCGGTAAAGGGAATATCCTGTCCTCCGGTTCCCCACAGCATGATCCCGGCCAGTGCCGCCACCGCACCGATCGCCGCGAACACCCGCTGGCCCGTGGCCATCAGAACCATCATCGATGCAAACATCGAGATTGCAATCATGCCGTACGACATCAGATCTCTTCTCCTCTAATGCGTGCAATATCTTTAAAGAATTCTGCGATGGCCTGCAGCAGCATCAAGACGAAACCAACACACATCACCGCCTTGATGGGCCAGAGATAGGGCTGCCATGCAGTGCGGCTACGCTGGTTATATTCGAAGGAGTACTGGGTGCTTTCGATCCCGCCATAAAGCAAAACGGCAAGATAAAAAATCAGGAAAAAAATGGTGAAGGCATCGAACCAGGCCTTTTTTCGTACTGACCACTCGCCGTAGAACAGATCCATGCGTACGTTGGCCTCCAGCTGAATAGCGTAAGCGCCTCCAAGAATGTAGTAGACGACCAGCATGAATTGGGCGGTTTCCAGCGTCCACAAAGAGGGCAAAAAGAAAGTCTTGGAGATAGAAGACCAGAGAAGTACGCCGACCATGGCGAATATTCCATACATCACCAGCCGGCCGATACGGCGGTTTACGGCATCCACCATACGCACATAATTTCTGATCAATCCAGGCATCCGACAGGTTTCCTCTCGTTAGAGTTAACGATCAACAAGGCATACGTTTTGCTGTATTTGAATACTAAGAATCTCTTTGGCTGTGGGTTATCAAAAAACAGCAAAAAGCAATAAGTATTTTATTATCAATAAGATACATATTTTTTATTATTTAAATTCGGAAACGGAAGCCAAATTCGATGGGTAATTATTAGATGTTTAACGGTGAAGTTGCACCAAAAGAGTGCGCAAAGATGATTAGTTTCGAAGCGTTTGACGCAGACTTACACGCAAACAACCTGACCAACTGGCAACAGGAATATGATCAAACCAGCCGTGGCAACTTCCATGGCAGCATCATGGAGTTGGCGTTCAACGACCTGCAGGTTTTTCGTGAACGAACCAGTCAGGCGCTGCATCAGACGTGTATCGTTTGGCCAGATTCCATCTGGTTGGGGATACCTCAGGATAAACAGAAAGAGAGTCGTATTAACGGTCTGACGATTCGACCGAATGACATCATGTGCAGGCCGGGCAGTTGTGAATTTCATCTCGCAACGCCACAGGATTTCGACATTTACGGCCTGGTTGTAAAACATGAAACCCTGATGCAGACCGCGGGCAGTCATGGGGTAAACATCAACATCGAGGAACTGACCGCTTACGGTCGTCTTAGTATACCCATCAAGACCCTGCAAGATGTGCGTTTTCTCCTGACACACCTGCTGAACAAGCAAGGCAATGCCCCGGCAAACCGCATGACACGCGATATCATAATGCTGGCTTTGCTGGAAATCCTGAAAACCGAAACACCCGAGCCCGCCCGCACCCGCAGTTATCACCACCGAAAAAAAGTTGTGGATATAGCCCGCGAGTTTATTCTTTCAAATCCTGATAACCCCGTTACGATCACCGATCTATGCGAAGCGACCCATGTCAGCCGCCGTACCCTGCAATACAGTTTTGAAAGCATCGTTGGAATCAGCCCAATTCAGTTTTTGCGAGCTTCGCGACTTAATTGTGTCCGCCGCGCCCTTCTTCAATCCGAGTGTACAGTGAGTGTGACGGACATCGCTTCACAATGGGGATTTTGGCACATGAGTCAGTTTGCCAAGGATTACCGTGATCTTTTTGGTGAACGACCCTCGGAAACACGGGAATGGCGGAATTTACATTATGGGTAGGGCTCATCTTGTATTCACTGCGACCGAACCTAAGAGCCCTAAAAATAGAATTAACCTTGACTATTTACTTGCCGGGTTAATAACTGGCAGATAGACAGTAAATACCGCACCTGCCTCAGGCGCATTTCCGACCTCTATTTTTCCATTGTGTTTATTTACAATAATATCGTAGCAGATATTAAGCCCTTGACCGGTTCCCTTCCCAACCTCCTTGGTGGTGAAAAACGGATCGAATATTCGATCCCGAATCTCCTCAGGCACCCCATCCCCAGTGTCAGTAAATGATACTGACACGATATCATCATGAATCTGGGTCGAAATAGTGATTTTACCCAAATCTTTGTTTCGATTCTTAGACGTCTCAAGAGCCTGGATAGCATTCATGATCAGATTCAGAAATACCTGACGCAATTCATCAATATTACAGAATACTTCAGGCATATTCGGATCGAAATCCGTTATAACAGAAGCCACCTCTTTTGAAGCGTTATGTGTGATCGTGATGATTGAATCGAGTGCTTTGTGCAGATTCTCATACTGCTTACCCGATCTGCTGGAGTGAGAGTAATCTTTCATCGATTGAACAATTTTCGCAATATGTCCGATTCCAGCTCGAGATTGACTGATTGCATCGGGTAATTCCTCGAGAAGAAATTGCATCTCATCCGGCGGACATTCTGCTTTAAATGCTTCGATCGCTTCTGTATCGGTTGGGGATTCCGAGATCCGCTGTATTGTTGAAAGGGCCAGGCGAAGTGTATCCACTGAATCACCCAAAAAGGCGAGATTATTGGTAAGGTATTGAGCCGGTGTATTGATCTCATGGGCTATCCCGGATGCAAGAAAACCGATTGAGGCCAACCGCCCCGCCTGAATCGCCTCCTGCTGGCTCTTGAGAAGATCCGATTGTGCCTTTCTCAGTTCTGTAATATCTATGGCTGATCCCGCAGCCCACCATCGACCGTTTTTCCGAATTCTGCCCACATGGAGAAGTATCGACAGCTCTTTTCCGTCCTTATGAAGGGCTTCCAGCTCCTGCATTTTCATTAGCACCGGTCCCTCTCCTGTTTTTTTAAACGCTTCCATGCCAACATCAGCCCTGTCACGATCTTTTTCAGGCACAAATAGGGAATGCAGTTTTTTTCCAAGCAGTTCATTCTGCGTATACCCGAATAGGGCCTGCACTGCCGGATTGGCGAACTTGATGGTATCCTCATCATCGATGAGAAAGACCGCGCTTTGTACCGCATCGGTAATGGCGCTAAGCATCTCTGCGCTTTCCCGTACTTGCTGCTGCGCTTTCTTCAATGCGATCTGGTGGCGAACACGCAACAGGGTAATGGCGGGATGAGCAGGTTTTGTAATGTAATCAACAGCTCCCAGGTCCAGCCCATGCGCCTCGTTGTCTTCATCGTTCAGCGCGGTAATGAAAATCACGGGAATAGATTCTGTTGCGGGATTATTCTTCAAGCGACCCAGCACCTCATAACCGTCCATACCCGGCATACGGATATCGAGAAGAACCAAATCGGGAGGTGGTGTTTCAGCTGCCAGTTGCAACGCCTTTTCTCCGCTGGTAGCGGCAACAATGGCAAATTCATCCCGTAAAATACTCATCAATGCATGAATATTTTCCGCAACGTCGTCAACGATGAGTATCTTGGGTCGGTCACTCTGAAATTCACTCATTCTCGTTCTCCATGCGTTCGCACAGCGCTGAGATCAGAGCCTGGGCATCGTCGATGGCAAACTTATCAACCGCTTTAGCGATAGCGGTTATACTGTCTTCAAAGTCGCTAGCGGCCACTTGTGCGCACAACATACCAAGTAACGTCTCGGCCCTGCCCAAATCTGTTTCGAGCAACGAACTCAGCTGGGTCAATTTCGATACCAACTCATCTTCTGTCAGAGGTGTCGTGGACACGGCTACCGATGGCGCAGGAAGTTCGTCAATTTCCCGGATGACACTTTTCAACAGGCTACCCAGTAGTACAAACTGTTCCCGAGCCGGTCTCTCACCCTGCTTGAGCTGATCATCCATAGCCGTTATGCAAGCCCCCAACTCCTTTGCACCGATACTGCCACACACCCCTTTAAGCGCATGACAATAACCTCCGGGTTCCCGCCGATACGGTGGATACCCTGTTCAGCATCCAGGTACTTCAGCGCCAACAGGCGGGAACTTTCCTGGGTTTGTCCTGACGCCGCTTTATTATCGGCGATACGCCGCGATTCCGGCACCTGGACCCAACGCGCCAGGAGTGATTTCAAATACTTCGGATCGATAGGTTTAGTGATGTGATCGTTCATCCCCGCTGCGAGGGATTTCTCCCGATCTCCGGCCATTGCCAGCGCTGTCATGGCAAGGATGGGTATACGGGCAAAACGATCATCCTCGGTCTCGGACAACGCACGGATACGACGTGTCGCTTCCAAACCGTCAAGTAGTGGCATCTGGACATCCATGAGTATCGCATCGTAGGGTTGCTGTTTGACCATTTCCACCGCCTCCAGGCCGTTAACGGCGATGGACACGACGATCTCCAGACTGCGCAACAGCTCTTCGGCAAACTCGCGGTTGATCTCGTTGTCCTCGACCAACAGTATCTGAGCCCCAACATAACTCGCCGCGCGATCTGCCGTTGTTTCATCACGGGAGATCGATGCAGGCTTAAAAAGCCTGCCCCGTCCTAGTACTGAGAGGCAAGTATCAAGCAACACGGACGGGGAAACCGGTTTGGTCAGAAAGGCATCCACATAAGCTTCCTCCGCGGACAGAATCACTTCCTCTCGGCTGTGGGCGGTCACCATTACCACTTTTGGTTGTATCGGAATCCTTGGGTTGGCTCGAATACGTTGTGTCGTTTCATTGCCATTCAACTCTGGCATGCACCAGTCCATCAGTACCAGATCGTAGGGTGTAATCTTTGACTGCTCCAGGTGTTCGATCGCCAGGACCCCACTGGCCAGACAATCGACTTCGATCCGGAACTGACGAAGGTTCTCGCTCAGAATCGTTCTTGAGACCGCGTTATCGTCCACCACCAGAGCACGCACCCCCGCAAGCAGCGTACCAGCCGCTACCTGCAGGTGCTGACCGTAGGCCTGGGATTGGGGCACGATACCGAGTCGTATTTTGCAACCCATGGTGGTGCCCTGCCCCGTCGCGGAATGCTCGATCCACACATCTCCTCCCATCAATCCCGCAAGGTTCTTGCTGATCGTCAGACCCAGTCCCGTGCCACCAAAACGGCGGGTATTGCTCTGATCGGCCTGTGTGAACTTCTGAAACAATCGTTGCTGCTGTTCGGGTGACATTCCAATACCGCTGTCGCGAACCTTGATCACCAGTATAAGTTCTTTGTCATCAACAGGTTGCTGGGTCATTGTGAGTTCCACCTCGCCTGTCTCGGTGAACTTAATGGCGTTACTGCACAGGTTGAGCAGGATCTGCCCGATACGCAACGGATCACCGAGCAGGCGGGTAGGGATACTGATGCCATAGTTCACAAGAAACTCCAGCCCCTTCTTCTCGGCTGGGACAACCAGCGTATCAACAAGTTGTTGAACTACACTTTCGAGGTCGAACTCTATGCTTTCGACTTCCAACTTTCCTGCTTCGATCTTGGAGAAATCCAGGATATCGTTGATGATACCCAGCAGTGATTTGGCCGCACCCTCAGCTTTGCGTAGGCGCTCTCGCAGAGTTGAAGTCAAGTCGCCGGATTTGAGTGCCAGATAGAGCATTCCGAGAACCGCATTGATCGGGGTGCGGATCTCATGGCTCATGCTGGCGAGAAAATCGGACTTGGACTGATTGGCGGCTTCGGCAGCATCCCGTGCCAATAGCAACTGTTGCTCGGCTACCAGTCGGGCTTGTTGTTCCCAACGGGCGACAATGACGCGGCCACAGGCATCCACAACCGGTTGCAGGTAATCGAGCAATCCCTGATCGTAACCGCCGGGACGGTTTGCCAAGCCTATTTCGCCAACCAGTTTGTCGCCGTAAAATACAGGAATACCAAGAAAAGCCTCGATCAGAGGGTGTCCTGGCGGTGTTCCGGCATGGCGTGGATCGTTGGCCGGATCATTTGCCATGACCACTTCGTGATGCGTAACGACATGCCCGAACAGGTTATCGAGTTTCCTGAACTCGAAGCCGTTCGCAAACTGTTTATCGTATAGCCTCTGACTCTCCTCGTTCCACACAATATGACTAAGCGCATGTAGATTGAGGTAGTCGAATCCATCTTCGTCCTGAAGCACATCCCCAACAAAGCCAATTTCGCTGTCTGTGAGGTCGATAATATCCTGCATCAACTGATCAAACAGGATTCGGTCGTCCGACTCGCGAATGAAGCGCTCATGCATGCGCCCGATGACCTCGAATAGACGATTTTTTCCCGCCAGCTCTTCGGTCCTAACAACCAACAGTTCACGGTCATTCAGGAACTGGTCCACCGCCAGTGACATTTCGCCAATCTCATCGTATTTCCGCCGGGCGTCATCCGGAAGCCGTCTATCCTCGTTACTTTGGCGCAGCCTGAGGCTCACCTTGTCCAGCCGGCGAAGGACGTGCCTACCGAGAAAACCATAGGCGACCAACCAGGCTAAGATCAGACTGACACCAATCGACACCGAGACCCAGGTTTGATTTCTGGCGGATACATACGAGAGTTCTTCCAGCCCAGCATATAAATCCTTGTTGAAATGGTCAGATAGCTTTTCGCTGGAAGTCACCATGGCGCTGGCCTGTCGTCGCAACTCGACATGGAACCGCCGCAATGAACTCAGGCGTTCGTTTGGCGTAGTCATCAGTATGCCGGAGGCGTCTTCCTTGGCCGCAAGGCGCTGTAGTTGTGCAGCCCATAGTTGCACAAATACGTTCGCTGTGTTGCGAAACAGCTGGCTCGACTGATAGAGGTCCAACACGTCGATCTTGTCATTGCCTGAAGACGATGCCAGATGGTCCACCCGTTGTTCGAATTGGCGAAGATATTCATCAATTTTCTGGTAGTTGACACGCACCGCCTCAGCCGATTCGGCATTTGCCAGCTGATATGACTCGCGCTCGATGAGAAGCGCCTGCTTCACCAGATCCTGCACTTCCTGCATTCTTGTCATGCGCACATCAGTCAAGGACCGGGCCGCGCCGGTGAGCGTGCGCAAGGCATAAACCGCGGTAATACCGCCAACTGAAATCAGCAGCGCCAATACGGTCACGGACAACAGAGACTGCAGTCTCAGGGATTGTGGCAGTAGGCGGTGAAGTAGATCAGAGAACACCATAGCCGCTCATGCCCAATCAACGCCCCCATATCCTGCGATAGACATCACGATAGCCGTTTGCCGGATCATAATGGTAGTCTGCCCCCCCATCGTACTCAGCGTTTTCCGGAGTAATCAGGTGTACGGGCGCCACATAGCCGCTGGGCGGCTGACCTTCCATCAGCCGGTTCAGCTCGTCGACCAGCTGCCAGCCCTGAAGATTGAGCGGCTCAGCCACCGTACCTACCTGGAAAGAACCGGCCAGAATCCGCACATACGCGGCGCTGCTGCCATCCCCTGCGGACAAAAACTCAACATGCTGGGCTTCAGGACCGGCCAGAATGAACTCAGGGACGGCATAATCGAAATAGATATCGTTTATAGCCAGTGCATGGGTCCAACGCTTGCCATAGCGTTGAAGCAGGTTGTGGCTGACGGCAGGCATGAGCCGCGCGCTATCCGAGATCGCCAGGTCGCGCACCTCAAGCAGGGTGCATTTTTGACAACTCTTGATGACTTCCGCCA
>JARRNW010000075.1:0-18623 GCA_037384565.1 Candidatus Thiodiazotropha sp. | reverse complement strand
CGCCGAGAAGCCGCCCTCTGCTGCGTTGTCCGGCTTGAAAAGGGCGCGCCATTCCCTGCGCAGGACGCCTTGCATAGGACGGCTTCTCGGCACGCTGATTTCCTAAAGCAGTATAGGACACCACACTAGTAAGGCTCCGACTACGACCAGGTATCACGCAACGTTGCCCTGTGCAGGGCCAACCATTGCAAAGCCATTATGATGCTGGTGGAGTTGGCCCGTCCCCCATACAATTCGGCGATGGCTGCATCCGCATCCATTACCACCACCCGGATATCCTCCCCTTCGTGATCAAGGCCATGCACGCCTCCGGCCCGAGAGGCATCCACCTCACCGCAATAGAGTTTGATACGGTCAACGGAGATTCCGGGACTCACCAGAAATTCACAGATCCGCACCAATCGACCGATCTCACAGTCAGCCTCTTCAAGGGCCTCCCGTCGGGCTACCGATTCCTCTTCCTCCCCGTCGGTCTGCAGACCGCCTATGGTCTCCAGCAGCCAGGGAGATTCCAGGAACCCCATCGCCCCGATACGGAACTGTTCCACCAGAACGACCTGATCCCGCTTCGGATCGTACAACAACACCGACACTGCCCCGATATCCTCGAGTCGTTCCCGAATCAGCGGTTGACTCTCCCCCCCTTGGAACAGTTCATGTTGGAGTTCGTAGCGCCGGACCTTGAGGAACCCTCGATAGACGGTCTCGGTGTTGAGGATCTGATACTGATAGTTCATTGAATAATCCTTGAGGCTTTTACCCGATTGAGTCATCTCACGCATAGTATGTTATTTCACACACTCCAGCATCTTCGCAAAGCAACCATCCCCCTTCCTTTCAATTACTTAAAGATTGGCCCCATTTTTGCCTTTGTAACGAACGGACTCACACAGTACAAGCAGCCCCCCGGACAGATGTCCGGGATGATACTGACAAACCGTACCAAGATGGACCCCTTATGAATTTTGCTGAATTGATAACCAAAGGTGGACCGGTTATCTGGATCCTGGCCGCCTATTCTTCGATCGGACTGGCGATCGTCCTGGAGCGTTACTTTCTGTTCCTGCGTCTTCGAAAGCTGCCCAGGGAGTGGCTTTCAAAACTCAACCATCTGCTCGATCAACCGGATGCGCAACAACAGGTCAGCGAATTGAAAGGACCGGAGGCGAACATCCTGCGCGGTATGATCGATGCCCAAACGAAAGGGGTCGTCGACCTCAGAGGAGTCGGAAACCGTATCCGCGGTTCTGAACTGCAACGCATGGAGTTCGGGCTGCGCACCCTTGCGATACTTGGAAACACGGCGCCACTTCTGGGTCTGCTGGGTACCATCACCGGCATGATCAAAGCCTTCATGGTAATCGAACAGGCCGGTGGCAAGGTGGATGCCCAGGCATTGGCCGGAGGCATCTGGGAAGCCATGATCACCACCGGAGTCGGTCTGGCGGTGGCGATACCTCTGTTGCTGTTGCTGCATTTTCTGGAAGGCAGCCTGGAGCGCTGGGCCTCACGCATGGAGCAATCGATCGCCCTGCTTCTTGAACGCCGTACCCAGCGTCCGGAATCGGAATCTTCCGTGGCCCCGCCACACCATTGGGAGAACATCACCGATGGGGTATGAGGTACAGAGGCGCCGCTCCAGCCAGGTATTGAATCTCACCCCGTTGATCGACATCGTGTTTCTGCTGTTGGTATTTTTCATGTTGACCGCCCATTTCATCGAGGACCAGGCGATCGACATCCAACTGCCGGAAGCCCAAAGCAGTCAGCCCAGTGATGAGGATGACACCGTCGAGGTGGCTCTGCTGCCGAACGGCGAAATCCTGGTCGACAAACGCCCCGCGGCCCTGGACAATCTGGAAGAGACCCTGCGTGGCGCACTGCATACCCCGGGCAAGCGATTCGTGCGCCTCAAAGGTGACCAGAATGCCTTCTTCGGAACGGGTATCAAGATCATCGATGCGGCCCGTAACGCCGGCGCCGAGTCACTCGACATTCTGACCGAAAAGCCATGATGGAAGCCCTCTATGGCTGGCGCCTGCTCGCGATTCTGACCTCGCTGGTGGTGCATGCGCTGTTGATTCTCCAGTGGTCGGATAGACGGCTCGAACAGGCCGCCGTGGATCGTCCGAAAGTCGAACCGGTCGTGGTACATTTGAATTTTCCCGAGCCCCAGCCCAAGGCGATGCCTCAGATCGCTCAACAACCCAAGCCTGTGGTCGAACCACCGCCTAAGCCTAAACCCAAACCAAAACCCAAGCCCAAGCCCAAGCCCAAGCCAAAACCGAAAAAACAGGTCACAAAACCGGTGATTGATCCGCCCCCAAAACCGGAACCCAGGCCTGTGGAAAACACCGTTGCCAAATCCCAGTCGGCCCCTCCCAGAGCTGTGCCAAAGGCAAACCTTCGGGAGCAGTATCTGGCCCGTCTGCTGGCCAGAATCGAAGCGCACAAGCACTACCCGAAGAGTGCTCGACGGCGCAATATTCAGGGAAAGGTACAGGTCAGTTTCAGTCTGAGCTGTGACGGCCGGGTATCTGACCTCAGTATCGACGGATCACACAGTGTGTTACGTAAAGCCGCAAACAAGGCCATCGAGGCAGCGACTCCCCTGCCCGAAGTTCCGACACAAATCCCTTGTCCCATGCCGGTAAAATACGCAATGGCCTATACCCTGGATAATTGACCTGAAGTAAACCAGGGGTGATACCTTGCTGAGACTTCATTTATAATACCTTCAACACATTCGCGCTGGTGTTGACACAAGGTATTTCTGAATGCTCGACAACCGCACCATCCTTCAGGGGTGGACGTTTCTACTGGTGATGCCCGTACTGATCAGTGGATTGTTCTTCGGCTTATACTTTTACTTCCCAAAAATCCTCGACAGAACCAACAAATCCGCGCAAACAGAAACCACATCGATCGCGGAACCCCGGCGATTGGAGGACTTTTCCCTCGTCGACCATCATGGACACATTTTCGACAACCAGCGACTCAAGGGGCACTGGACCTTCATGAATTTCGGTTGCACCCATTGCCCGGATACCTACTCCACGACCCTTTCCGCAATGAGTGAGGTCAGCAGCCGGCTCCATGCGCTAGAAAAGCATGCACCTATCGACCCCGCTCGAGACACCTTGGCGCGTCTGTCTGAATATGTCACCAATTTCGATGCGGACTTCCTCGGGGTTACCGGAACGGAATCCGACCTGCCACGGCTAACCCATCCTCTGGGTATCCCGTATCATCCCATGGGCACGCGAAACAACTCCATGGATTTTGCCGTGGACCACACCGCCTCGATCATCCTGATCGATCCACAGGGACGCTTTTTCGCCGATTTCCTGCCCCCCTACACCCCTGAAACGATCGTCCAGGATTTTCTGGCCATTACCCACCAGGGCTGAAGGGCAATCTAAGGCATCAAAACTCCGACAAAAGGTGAATTATTCACAATCTGAGCGTGAGTAATTACGCCACATTCCAAGACAAATTCCCTAGCCTATCCCTCAAGCGTAGCAATATCTGACCTTTGACTGTGAAGCGCGCTTCACGAGGAGGCGACAATGAAGCAACGTTATCAATGGATGTTCGCAGGACTGATCTGTACGGTCTGCATTATCGACAGCGATACCCTATTGGGGGATTCCAATACCGACGACTGGCAGACCCGACGGCTCATGCAACCGACCCAGGAGGACATTCAATCGGAACGCGAAGGCCGTATCGAGATCTATCATGGCTTGACCGACCGGCAGGTGGGCCAGGCCATGGATACGCATTTTGGCCGGATCGAATCCATGATGTTTACCGGCACCGTAGTCACCAACCCCGATGGTCAACCCAAAAAAGATACCGAGACGGATGAGATCATTACCGAAGACGATGGCTGTTGAGCATTATTCACAACGTGCAATAATGGACGGATGATACATACCGGACTCGATAAGGTTCCGGTTGCCATTGGAGGACACACCGTGAATGAAACAGACATCCAGGGTAAATGTTGGCATTGTGGCCAGGCGCTGAAGTCTGTGGATTATGGCCGTGAAACCACATGCCTGGGTTGCGGAAAACCGACCCGGGTATGCCGAAATTGCCGTTGGTATGCGCCATCGCGTCCCAACCAGTGTGAGGAACCTGCGGTAGAACGGGTGTTGGAAAAAGAAAAATCCAATTTCTGCGAACTGTTCGAACCAACCATGACACCGCTACAAAGTACCGCCACCTCATCCGATGGTGCGTTACGGCAAGCCGCCGAGGATTTGTTCAAATAGCCCTGTAGATAAAGAACCTTGTTCCGATATTCAAATCCCAGGTGCAATCCTTGTGCCAGACCAGTATACTTCCCCGCCCAATCCCAGTGTAGTGTCTCACACTACACAATCTGCCCCCCTTCAGGAATCCAGCCATGCCCGCCGAGCCTGCTCCCGTCGAACGATTTGATGCATTAAATCTCCCCAAGCCCCTGTTAGAGGCACTGAACCTGGTGGGGTATGAAACCCCGTCACCGATACAGGCGCAGACTATTCCCTCCCTGCTCGAAGGACGGGATCTGTTGGGACATGCGCCGACAGGCACCGGCAAGACCGCGGCTTTCGCCCTGCCCCTGCTGGCGCGTCTGAACCTCAAGAGCCCAGGGGTGCAGGCAATGGTATTGACCCCGACCCGGGAACTGGCGATCCAGGTGGCGGAAGCCTTTCAGCGCTACGCCTCCCAGTTGCAGGGATTTCACGTACTGCCTGTATACGGTGGCCAGGACTACTCCAGTCAGATCCGTAGCCTGAAACGGGGTGTGCATGTGGTGGTCGGCACCCCTGGCCGGATCATGGACCATATGCGCCGGGGCACCTTGCAGTTGGATCATCTGACAACCCTTGTGATGGACGAGGCCGACGAGATGTTGCGCATGGGTTTCATCGACGACGTAGAGTGGATCCTGGGGCAGATCCCAGAGCAGCGCCAGACCGTGCTGTTTTCCGCCACCATGCCGAAAGAGGTCCAACGCATCGCCCGGCGCTACCTGAACCAACCGGTTGAGATCGCCATCAAGAGCCAGACCGCAACGGCCGAGACCATTCGTCAGCGCTACTGGCTGGTGGATGGACTGCATAAGCTCGACGCCCTGACCCGTATTCTGGAGGTGGAGCCCTTCGACGCCATCATCATCTTCGTGCGTACCAAGACCGCCACAGTGGAACTCGCGGAACGACTCGAGGCCCGTGGCTACGCCGCCGCGGCACTGAACGGCGATATGGCGCAAAACCATCGCGAACAGATGGTGACGCGCCTGAAACGGGGTTCACTGGATATTCTGGTTGCCACGGACGTGGCCGCAAGAGGCCTGGATGTGGAACGAATCAGCCATGTCATCAATTTCGATATCCCCTACGATACCGAGGCTTACATCCATCGCATCGGCCGCACAGGTCGCGCCGGACGCAGTGGCGAGGCAATCCTGTTCGTAGCCCCCCGGGAACGACGCATGTTGGGTGCCATCGAGAAGGCGACGCGGCACAAGATCGAACTCCTGACCCTGCCCAGCAACGAGATGGTCAACAACAAGCGCATTCAGGATTTCAAGCAACGCATCACCGATACCCTGGCGGCCGGCGAACTGCAGTACCTGCTCGACCTGCTTGAGCAGTATCAACAGGAGCATGACGTACCGGCCCTCGATATCGCCGCCGCGCTGGCCAAGCTGTCACTTGGCGACCAACCCCTTTTGCTCAAGGAAAAGGAGTCTCCAAAACCTGCGAGGCATAAGGGTGAACGGCAAGCAGAACGGTCCAAAAAGCCGGCTCGACGCAATGCCGCACCCAACCAGCCTGACCAGGGTATGGAAAGATACCGGGTCGAAGTGGGACGTAACCACCAGGTCAAACCGGGCAACATCGTCGGTGCGATCGCCAACGAAGCGGGCCTGGATGCCCAGTACATCGGGCATATCGACATCCAGGATGACTTCAGTCTGGTGGATCTCCCGGAGGGCATGCCGGATGACATATTCAAGCATTTGAGAAATGCCTGGGTCTGCGGTCAGCGGCTCAACATATCGCGCCATGACAAACCCATGGGGCGTGAAAAACCCCGTGCCAAGACATCGGGAAAACCCAGGAAACACAAACGTGATCGAAAATGACGGCTTGGGGTTTTCCGAAGCAGAGTGCGGCTACAAAAATTCGACCTTCAGATTCACGCGACGGTTTTCCGCCCGCCCCGCCGCACTGGCATTGTCCGCCACCGGCCGGGAATCGGCGTAACTGACCGAACGAAGGTGCTGCGGGGATAAGCCCTGTTGCAAAAGAAACCGGGTCACCGCATTGGCCCGGGCCGCCCCAAGTTCCCAATTCGACTCATAACGGCCACCTCGGATTGGACGGTTATCGGTGTGCCCCTCAACAGCGATATTCGCCGTGCCTATGTTCTGCAGAGTGGTAGCCAGTTTCGCCAGAATCGGCAACGCTTCAGGCAACAACACCGCCTCATTGGTGCGAAACAGGATGGATTCCGCGATCTCCAGTGAGACGCCCTGTTCCCGCTCTACCACCTTGACCGTATCATCGAAGCGGTGCTCGATTTCGGCTACCAGGCGGGCCTCCGGACTGTCACTGAGCGTGTCCGGGGCACTCCCGACCACCGACTCAGTCCGGCCTGTGGGTTCGGCAAGGGGGCGAACCTCGGCCTGGGGCTCGGTCACCCGGTGTTCCGCCTCCAGGGGTTGTAGCTGTCGCACCGCCATCTGACCTAACAGAACCACCAGCATCGCCAGGATCACACTCAGTACATCCACGTAGGTCAACAACCAACTGGGTTCCGTCGCCGGTTCTTCCCAGGCATACCAAGCCTGGGTCTCCAGATCGCCGAGATGAGATTTCAGATTCATTCTGAGGTGGCCACCAGCTGTAATTGCATGGCGGCATGTTGCAGGTCCTTGCGGGCGCTGCTCTCGTCCATCATCTCCCGAATCAGGTCCGCATGCTGGCGATCGCAAACCATCATCACCGCCTGGAGATGGGCCACCTTCTGGGTGATCAGCTGACGCCCCCGTTGCTCGAATTTACTCGCCAGGGGTTTGAGAATCAGATTGGCCAGTACCAGACCGTAAACCGTGGTCAGCATGGCGAATCCCATGGCGGCACCGATCGAAGCCAGATCTCCGGAGCCGAGTCCGAACAGCATCTGCACCAGCCCCAGCAATGTGCCGAGCATGCCGAAGGCAGGCGCGTAACCGCTCATTCCGCGCAGCATCTCGACCGGTTGGCGAAGGTGGTCTCGATCCTCCGCAATCTGGCGCTGCAACGCCAGACTGATCTGATCCCGGGGAAAGCCATCCAGTACCAACTGGGTGCCGCGACGTAATAGGGGATCGGAGATCTGCTGGATGACCGTCTCTGCCGGCCGTATTTCACCGCGACGGAAAAGATTTGCCGCTTGCAGGAAACGCCGGAAGGAGTCTTCCTCCTCCTCTTCCAGATTCCTGACCGGCTGGCGAAAATCGCTGATCAAAGGCCACAGGGCGATCACGGACTTGATGGAAAAACTCATGATCGCCGTCAACAAAGTCCCTCCTATGACGAGAAACAGACCGGAGACTATGGCGATCAACCCGGAACCCGGCGCGATGAGTTGTACCGTGACAGACAGAATCACGGAAAGGGTGAGTAATCCGATCCACAGGTAAAGTGCCAATGCAGGTCTCCCGTTGAAGCGTTTAGTCGTGGCCAGGTCTCATAGTGACGAGGAGCTGATGGAATAATTGCAAATTGCAGGCCAACATCCCTCACATAACGGAAACGGATCGTTTGCTTCCCACGCATGAACGGCTATAGTTCAACCCCATAGACCTTCCCACCGGAGCCCTTATCATGAAGCGGACTACGTTCATCACCACCGTAGCCATCCTGTTCGGATCCAGCGGAACCCTGCTGGCAGCTGACGTCAACATGAATCCGGGTCTGTGGAAATGGACCGCGGTGATGGATATGCCGAACATGCCGGTACAGTTGCCTCCCGCCACCTACACCACCTGTATCACCCAGGCGAATTTCGTACCCAAGGACAGTCAGCTGGGAAAATCCTGCGAGACTATCGACCTGAGTACCGAGGGCGACAAGGTATCCTGGAATATCGCTTGCAACCAGCAGGGTCAGGCTACCTCCAGCCAGGGGTCAATCACCTATCACGGCGATACGGCCGAAGGGGTCATTCACATTACCTCCCAGGGGATTGCGCTCAAATCCCGGACCAGCGGGCAACGGCTGGGCCCCTGTAAGCAGTAATCCCGCACAATCTCCGTTGGACTATTCGTACACCGGATCCAGCCAGGCGTAACCCAACTGTTGCATCTGTTGCACGATCCAGTGGGATCTCTCCTGCACGTAGGGGGTAGGCGGTTGTGCCTGATAGCGCCAGGGATTGGGAAGTATCGCAGCCAACCGCGCTGCCTGGACGGATGAAATCCGCTCTACTGGCCGATGGAACCAGTACTCGCTCGCCGCCCCCACCCCATAGACCCCGGGACCGAACTCCACGATATTCAGATAGACCTCGAGAATGCGATGCTTATCCCACAGCAGCTCCAGCAACAACGCCAGCCCCATTTCGAGAAATTTCCGACTGAAGGCCCGGTCTGACCAGAGAAACAGGTTTTTAGCCGTCTGTTGCGTGAGGGTACTGGCGCCACGCAGGGGTTTGCCCCGCTCCGCTGCCTGCAAGGCACTGTGGATCGCCTCCAGATCGATGCCATGGTGCCGAGGGAAGCGTTGATCTTCGGACGCCACTACCGCGAGCAACAGGGCCGGAGGCATCCGCTCCAGGCTCACCCACTGATGCCTGGGCTGCTGCGGGTAGTTCGCTGGAGGATCGATCGCCCGATGAATTCGCCAGGACCATAGAGGCGGGTCGACGAAACGCAGTATAAGAATCGTCAGCACCAGCAGCAGGAAAAATCCGCCGAACAGACGCAGAACACCCCGGTACAGCGACCTGAGGATACGACGACGTTTGCTCTGAGCGTGGGTGTGTCTGGCCATAGGGATTCCCATACTAGCACCCGGTTAAAAGCCCGGGCATGGCTTGATATAAGAAGTGTGAAGCGGAAAACCTCGGATCCTGAATCAGCATGAGGTAATACCAGATGATCCCCCTACCCAGTGGGAAAAAGGCCGGCATCACTAACATACGGGCACGTTACCACGCGCTGCGCCTGAATCGTCAGGTAACGCGGGATACCCCGCATCAGGACCTGTATGCACTGGTGGATATCGTTACCGATCCCGATCCGTATCAGCAACTGCCCTACCACCACCATCCGAATTTTCGCTTTTCGGGCTACACCCTCGCCGAAATCACCCGACTGGGACACTGGAGTGACGAGGATCACCGGGTCTTCACCGACTGGTTGCGCCAGGAAAACCAGATTCGGGTCATCGAACAGGCCAGAAATCGCATTGTCGACGACGATGTCCCCCGGCTGGAGTTGCGGTTTTCCTACCCCGACCGGCTCTACAGCCGACTGTATCGACAAATCACAACAATCCCCATGCAGCGGGCCTCAGTACAGCAATGGCGCAACACTTTGATGAACCTGAAACAACAAGGCTTTCGGGAAGACGAGATCCGCTGGTCCGGGGCACTGCCCTATCTGAGCTATCAGGAACAGCTCGGTCGGGTGTCGATCACCCGGCAGGAGCTGTTGAAGCACATCAACTTCTCAGCCATTCGCATGGAATTGGGACATGAATTGGTATCCGAGAGAAACTGTGATCTGCATTTCCTGGAAGTCCCCCAATTCAACATCCAGAAAAACCGCCAACTGGAGCACCAACTGACCTGGGACGATGAAAAGTGCGTGGTGCGATATGTGGATACCCTGCACTATTACAAGATCGGATTCATCAAACCCGGCGGCTCCCCGTCGACGGGCACCCAGGAACTCGAGTGGTTCGCCCTGGACACCACCGGCAATCCGGTCAGAAGTCCGACCAAGGGCGATTTCCGCCATGTGGACAAAACAAGCGCCTTCGAGGCGGCCAGACAACACGCCCTACAGCATGTCGGTGTACCGGTCGAGTACGCACCCTGCCGACGCTATGAGCACAAGACCCTGTGTGGCGGAGAGGACTACCGTGAGTGGCTGCTGACCCTCCCCGACTATCCGATCTCACACTTCACCGAACACTATCATGCACGTAACCTGTTGCTGCACTTTCGTACCAAGCAACGGGTCGACCTGAACGGCAGACGTCTGTTGTTTATCGAAGAGATTCAGAGTGATTGGCACCAGTCCGGAGCCCGGCACGGTTACCAGGACCGCTGGCCGGGGCGCATTCCTCCCGCCCCGTTTCGTAGAGAGTGGATCGGCATGGCCTTGAAGATGCTTTTGCTGTATGCGGTGGAACAGGATGTGGATGGCCTGGCCTGGACCGAAGGCAGGATTCAGGAATCGCACTATGGCAAGCCGATGACGGCGATACGCCGGCTCTACGATCAGCAGATTCCGCGCTTCATCAAACGTTTGTGTCGGGACTGGAACCCCAACCTGGGACTGAGCCGGATTCGCACCCGCGAACCGCGATTGCACATTAGCCGTCAGATGGACAAATGGTGTATTACCGATATCAACGGCGGTTCGTTCAACACCCGTGCGCGATATACCCAGCAGGAAGCCATCAAGGTCATGGCCCGGCACTGCAAACAGGTAATACTCGAGGTACCGACACTGTTTCTCGATTCGCAGATCAAGGCGCGGATTCGGGAGAAAGGTTTTCCGCTGTTCGGCGAGTAGCCGTCCCTGTTCTTCCTGCCTCTTCCGAGATGTGCCATTTACGGACCCAAGGATGGAATCCAGGAGTTTCACACCATTAAGCATTTAGGATCGCCCGTCCGCTCGTTCCCACGCTTTGCGTGGGAATGCATACACAAGCTGCGATATTTTGATCAGGTTTAGGCTGTACACGAGACCTGCATTCCCACGCAAAGCATGGGAACGAGTAAGCCTGGTATATTCTGTACCATTCAGAGCCCTCCGCTAGACACATATGTGTCACCGCCAAGAACAGGTTAGACTTAGGGCCACCCATGAATCCACAGCACCCGTCAACGCCAATTCCCCTACCCCCCGACGGGGGTAATCCGGATCTGCAAACACGCTCATCCAGGCTCATGTCCGCGCTGTGGGACTATTTACCGGTTGCACTGGTTGCCCTAATGAGCATGGGAATCACCCTGGGCATGTTCATGCAATCCCTGAACTGGGAGCGGCGCCAGGCGGATATCGCATTTCGGGAAGCCGCGCAGATTCGCATTCTGCTGATCCAGAGAGATATCACCTTCACGCTTGGATTGGTCAAGGACCTTGCCAGCCTGTTCGAAGCCTCCGAGGTGGTCGGCCGTCGGGAATTTCGCAAATTCGTGGGTCCCGCCCTGAAAAATCGCACTGGAGTGAAATCCCTCGCCTGGGTCCCCCATGTCACGCAGCGCCAGCTTGGGGGTTTTATTGACAATGCCCGGCTCAGTTTTCCCAAGTTCACGATACAGGAACCGGATGATTCCAGGGCCGAACAACACACGGAACATTACCCGGTACTGTATGTGCAGCCCTATGCCGAAAACAAGTCGCGACTGGGTCTCGACCTGATCGCCGACGCCAACATCATGGCACTGTTTCAAGAGGCCCTGAGCAGCCGTCAGCAGCAAGCCGCAGCCAAGCCACGAGGACACGGAACCTTATCTTCCGAGCTTATGGTGGCCATGCCGGTCTTCTACAACGAAGAGGATGAACCCGGGATCGACACGGTATCAGAGTTTCGCGGATTTGCTCTGGGTTTTTTTGACCTGGGAACGATTGTGGAACATGCCCTCGCGACCCTGAGCCCGGGTTCGGTGCACCTGCATCTCTTTCTCCGGGATCGACGGGACCCGGAGTCCCATCTCTACACCCATGTCTCCCGGGTACAAACGCAACCCCCACAAGCTAACCTGGCGTATCAACCCTCGGACCTCGAATACACGGAGACCATTCGCATCGACAAAGAGGCATGGGATGTCGTCTGCCAGCCGGCCAGCGACCGTTTCGAGGCCGAATTCCGTAACAGCTGGATTATCTTATCCGGCGGTATCGCCTTCTCTCTGCTTCTCACCATCTATGCTGCCAGCCTGGTGGAACGGGCACGCCAGGTACGTCTCGAAGTGGCTGAGCGTACCGCCCAGCTCAGGGAGATCGTGGCGGAACTCAATCTGGAGGTCAGTGAACGCAAGGCGGCCGAAACCGAACTCCAGCGGCTCAACGAAACCCTGGAGCAGCACATAGCCAGCCGTACAGCGGAGGCGGAACGCCGCGCGGAGTACCTGGAACAGTTCGCCTATGTCACCTCCCATGATCTCAAAGCCCCGTTGCGCGCGGTAAGCAACCTGGCTGAGTGGATCGAGGAGGATTTGCAAGACAAGATCACCCCAGTTTCAAAGGAACAGTTGGCGCTCCTGAGAGACCGTGTCAGGCGCATGCACGAACTCATCGAGGGACTTCTCGAATATTCCCGGGTCGGCAAGACAGAAGACACTGAGACCTGGATCGATACCCGTGTCCTGATCGAGGAGATTGTCGACTCCCTTTCGCCGTCGAAAGATTTCATCATCACAATCGATGAAGAAATGCCCGCACTACTGGCAGACAGATTACAACTGGGGCAGGTCTTCTCAAACCTAATCAGCAATGCCCTCAAACACCATGGTGGTAAAAGCGGTCACATCCGTATCGACGGAAAAGCCTTCGACGACACCTACTGGTTTCGTGTTTGCGATGATGGGCAGGGTATCGCCCCCGAGTATCACGACAAGGTATTTATGATGTTTCAGACTCTGGAATCACGAGATTTCGGCAACAGCACGGGCATCGGGTTAGCCTTGGTTAAAAAAATTGTGGTGGAACATGGCGGTGAGATCCAACTCGAATCGGAGCTTGGGAAAGGTGCCTGTTTCTCCTTTACATGGCCGGTAAAACATCCTCAGCAAGAGACACTTGCATGATTGAAATTTCATCGTAACATAACCGTCATCTATCCGAATTCACACAGGGACCGTGCCTTCCATGCTTATTGCACGCACATTTGTTACGCCATACAAATACATAACGACACTCAATTGAGCTTCAATATCATTAACGATGTTGAATATTCAGGCCTGATCCGCTAAAAGCCTGCTATAGGACGGACATTGAGTCTCTGCTCATCCTGAAGTTTCACGGCAATCTGGACGCCTCATACTCAACCCCTTGCGGGCCAAGTAATGCTGAACAGTGACGAAACAATTCTTTTGATCGAAGATGACCGAGTCGATATCATGACGGTTCAACGCGCACTGGAAAAGAACGCGATTTGCAATCCATTGCACGTGGCGCGAACGGGAATCGAAGCCCTGCATATGCTGCGTGGTGAAGATGGCAAGATTAAAATCACCCCAACTTGCGTATCATTGTCCTGACCTCCTCCAACGAACCCAAGGACCGGGATGCCGCCTTCGCCTATGACGTGGACGATTACATCGTCAAGCCTCACTCCTTCGAAAAATTCTCCCGGGCGATTGCCACCGTACTGGCTTTATGGGACTGAGCTTGTCCTGGAATTTGCAACACAACTTAAAAAACTGACTTCACAAGGCAGTGACAAAATAGTGCATCACAAAATCATGCTGGTGGACAGCTCCATCACCATCCGCGAGGCATTAGCCCGTCAACTGCTCCAGGCCATGCCCGCTCTGACGGTCATCCGTTGCTCCACGGCCGCCGAGGCCCTGGAGCGGATGGAACAGGAGCGTTTTTCCCTGATCACAACGGCTCTGCTGCTACCCGACATGGACGGACTCGATCTGTGCCGAAGGGTCCGCGCGAGTCAGCGCCACCGCTACACACCGGTCATTGTAGTCTCCTCGGAGGCCGATCAGCGTCTGCTCCATGAAGGTTTCGATGCCGGCGTCACCGACTATTTCGACAAGGCCTTGGGGTTCATGGTCTTTGGTCAGTTCATCAAGTCGTTTCTGGAACGCAACCCGGATCTACGTGGCCGTATTCTCTATCTGGAGGACAGCCGTACCGCTGCCCTGGCAACCCGTAAGATGCTCGAACAACTCGGAATGCAGGTTGTCCATGTCAGCTCCGTGGAAGAGGCTCAATCCCTACTCGAACAGGCACGAACCGATGCCAAACAGACATTCGATCTGGTGATTACCGACTTTCACCTGCAGGGCCAGAGAACCGGAGGCGACCTGCTCTACTTCCTGAGGGTCAACCTGCACTACTCCCAACAGGAGCTTCCCGTATTGGTCACCACAGGCAATGAGGAGACCCATACCCAAGTGGAAGTGTTCCACGCAGGTGCCAACGATTTCGTCATCAAACCCCTGGTGGAAGAGATTGTCATGGCCCGGGTGCGCTCCCTGTTATTGGTCAAATACCAATACGACGCCCTGCGCCGTCAAACCCTCGAGATGGCCCGTATCGCCACCACCGACACCCTCACTGGAACCCGCAACCGACGTTACTTACTGGATGAAGGCATGAACTTCCTGACCGGGAAGCACCATGGCTGGGTCATCATCATCGACCTGGACCACTTCAAGCGAATCAACGACACCGAGGGGCATCTGACCGGAGACCAGGTTCTGATGGCCATGGGCGAAGTGTTGAACCAAAGATTCAACGACGGGCTCGCGGTGCGTTTTGGCGGTGAAGAGTTTGTGGTGATCGCTCATGGGGAGGAGATTCCAAAACGGGCGGAAGAACTGCGCCAGACCGTGGAAACACTCAATCCCTCGGGAATCCGGGTTACCGTCAGTCTGGGCTTGGCAGCAGCCTATGAACATCCGGGTAAGGATCTCAACACCCTGATAGGGTACGCGGATAAGGCGTTATATGCCGCCAAAAAGGCGGGGCGTAACCTCTCGGCCCTGTTTTTGGAGTCCGGAGATACCCGATTGATCCGCCGGGAGACGCCTCCCAAGTAACATTTATTTCAGGGATGGACTGATCACTGGATGGAGTGATTGATAATTCATTATCAGGGAGTTTTGAAATTGAATAAATATATGTTTTTATTAGCATTTCTTTCGTCACAATTACACGCTGAAATATATAAATGCGTTGACGAACATGGAAAATCAACATTTACTGAAAGACCCTGTGGAGATTCAGCTGAGGTCGTGACAGTTAACCCAATCAAACCACCTGATACTCCCAGAAAATCAGTATCAGAATATTCTGACACGCTGGAAGCCATCGGAACGCGAACAGATATCAAACGACTTGAGAGAAAAATCGATCAACTCCAGTCCAAAAAGCGATCCCTGCAAAGAAATATGGACGCCGAAATGGCCAGGCTGAAGCGCAAGAAAATGCATGCCAACAACAATCTGGCTGGAGCCACTTGGGAAGAAAGCATCTCTTCCGAAATGCAATCCGTCGCAGAAAGCTACAAAACCAAGATCCAATCAGCCCAGAACCAGATCAACGACACAAGACGGGAACTTTCCGATCTAAAAAGCAAGCCCCGATAACTCTACCCATCCAGGGTATAAGCGGTCAGACCTGTCGCCTCACCAATAATCTCATTCCCACGGAGGTTATTGCCGTGCTCACCGACCGGGGTATAGCGGTTCTGCCAGGCCTTTTTTAGATATGGTGGGTCGTGCAGGGATCGAACCTGCGACCACCTGATTAAAAGTCAGATGCTCTACCGACTGAGCTAACGACCCAATTTTTGGAACGCGCAATACTACCCTAGTTTACCCATCGAGTGAAGTCCCAAAAGGTTAATAACAGAAAGTTCGGTTATTCCATCAGATCCACCGTCTCGCCCCGAGCCCGCATCGCCTCGGCACGGGATTGGACGTAGCGCTGAAAATTCGGCTGATCCCGATAGCTGCCGCTGAGGACATACTCAAGGCCGGCATTGACATGGAATGACTTCAGATACGCTTCTGAACGGAACACCTCCTGACCCTGGGCATCGAAGAAAATCAGGCTGGGAGCATACTGGATACCCAGTTTGTCCGCCCATCCGGTGGCGCTCAGCGTTTCGCCCTGAGGGGTAATCAGGGTCTCCGAGGACCAGATATCGAGTATCGCAATATCAAAGCCCTGGAGGGATTCTCGCACATCCGGACGGGCAAACGCCTTATCGTGGAGCTCATCGCAGGGCGGGCACTGCTTCGTCTCCATCAATACCAGCAGAGGTTTTCCGCTGTGACGTTTTGCCGGACGCAGATCCAAGGGTGGGGTCAGATAGCCGGGCTCGCGATGAAGCTTACCGCTGGCGGCCAGGGTCAGGTGTTGTTTCAGGTATTCCCGGAAGGATCCCTTCTGCTCGCCCCGGGACGCTACGTAATCCAGCGCGGCCATGAAGCGATGGGGAGGATAGTAGCCATTGACCCGCAGCACGACCTGCCCCTGCTCGTCGAGAAACAGCAGCGTTGGTGTGTAGCGCACCTTCAAGGTCTCGGCGAGACTCTTCTCCGTGATCTCGGCGCCTTGAAGGTCCGTCACCATACGATCTCCCCAGATATTGAGCGCGATGATCTGGAAGTGCTCCCGGGTGCGGTCGACGATAGTACGGATAGTGAAGTTCTCATTCAGCAGTTTGGCGCAATAGGGGCAACCGTCCTGATAGAAGTAGAGGATCACCCGCCTACCCTCCTCCGCTGCCTCGGAGACATCCTCTCGAAGATCCAGAAAGGAGGTTTTGAACCAATTCGGCTGGTCGTGAAAACCCGGGTTTGTCAGGCCACTCCCGAGACCTTGCCCGGTGTCCGCACTCCAGCACAGACCGGGAAACAGCCCTATGAGGAGAAGGAATAGTCCTGTGCTTTTCTGCAGGGTGAGTTTTGGCATGGGTTGTCCCCCCGTCCCCGAGGATTGGATTCTGGTTTGATCAGCAGCAATTCCAGTCTGAAGCGAACGCCCGCGGATATCAATCCGTGACAGGCTCAAAAAAGGATCGAAACTCCCATGAACTTCGGGCTTGGGCGACATTTTTTTGTCGACCCGGCACACCACTCAAGCGGATAGCCCTGAAATCCGGTGACGCAGTTTTGACACAGCGGATAATATTCAAAAATATAACATTGTTTTTATTGATATTTTATTTTCTGGCACGTTAATCGCTTGAGTTCCGATGAGACTTGACCTGACTGGATAGCATCATGAACAGTACCTACAGTATCCCTCAAGCCCCCACCACTCCCACCGCCAACCAAGTACTGGGTCGCCTGCCGGAGCTGGTCAATGACGACGGTACCTTGGGTCTGATCATGGAACTCAGCGGCAAGTTACAGACCACTCTGGAGGTGGATACCCTGATCGAGCTGTTTGCCCAGGTTATCCAGGAAGCGTTTCAGTATGACACCCTGAGCTACCACAGTCAGGATGGTGAGACCATCCAACTCGGCGAACAAACCGGCCGAAACAAGCTCGACTACAAACTGAAAGTCCTGGACTCGGAACTGGGCACCATTCTGATCACCCGTAGAAAGCGTTTTGACAAGGGTGAAATCGCACAGATCGAGAACCTGTTGGCCGCTCTGCTCTACCCGTTGCGCAACGCTCTGCTCTATCGCGCAGCGCTGCGTTGCGCCATTTTTGATTCCCTGACCGGAGTAAAGAACCGCACCGCCTTCGATTCGAACTTTCGCCGTGATATGGAGATCAATCGACGCAATCTCACCGATCTGTCGATCATCGTCCTGGATATCGATTTCTTCAAACGCTTTAATGACCGTTACGGCCACGCGGTTGGTGACCTGGTACTGCAGCAGGTGGCCAAGACGGTCGAACAGACCATCCGCGGCAGTGACGCTCTCTACCGGGTCGGTGGCGAGGAGTTTGTGGTCGTGCTGAACGCCACCGACCTGAAAGGCGCGAAATTGCTGGCAGAACGCATTCGCGAACGGGTCGCCGGTCTGAACATCGAGGGGCTGAAAAACACAAAGGTCACTCTGAGCCTGGGCGTCAGCCTGATGCGCGAGAATGACATCCCTCAGAGTCTGTTCGAACGCGCCGACCTGGCCCTCTATCAGGCCAAACGCGGTGGCCGGGATCAGGTAGCCGCCGCATAGTCACATCCCTTACCGAGGGGGCAGACCGAACAGAGCGGCTCTTTCCGGCAGAGGGTTTTCGCCTGGTTCACGATCAGCGCGTGATACTCCTGATAGATATACGTGTCCGCGTCCAATGCCCGCTCCAGTTGATGACGCATCGCCTCATAGGCGAGGTTGGCATCGAGCACCCCCAAACGGCCGAACAGGCGCCGGGTATAAGCGTCGATGACGAACACCGGGCGATCGAAGGCATACAGCAGGATATCGTCGGCGGTCTCGGGACCGATCCCTTTCACCTCCAACAGGCGCTTGCGCAGTAGTCTGTCACCCCATTGATCGAGTTGCGGATGCGCTTCCAGGAAGTGGCACAGTTGTCGCAGCCGTTGCGTCTTAATATTGAAATAGCCGGATGGACGTATGGCTTGCGCAAGTTGATCCGGCGGAAGCAAGAGCAGAGCTGTCGCTGACAGTTCCGTGATCTGTTTCAGATTAAGGATGGCCCGTTCTACATTGGACCAGGCGGTATTCTGGGT
>JARRNW010000074.1:0-19112 GCA_037384565.1 Candidatus Thiodiazotropha sp. | reverse complement strand
TCTCCAGAACCTGTACTGCGTGCATGGAGGAGGGGCCCCGTACATGCACCCGGTAGGGTTTCGGGCCCCCGTTGGAAACCACGTAGTAGCAGAGTTCTCCCTTGGAAGACTCCACCCGTGCATAGGTTTCACCGGCGGGCACGTTCCAGGCCAGGGGGTTGGGGATCGGCGCGCGAATGGGTCCACCGATATCGGGCAGCGCCTTGGCCACCTGACGCAGGATGCGAATACTCTCCATCAGTTCCAGACGACGCACCAGGGTGCGGGCCCAGGCATCGCCGCCCTGTTCCGTGGGGATTTCAAAGTCGAGTTGTTCATAGACCAGGTAGGGATCATTGCGGCGCACATCGAAAGGCAATCCGGTGGCACGCAGGTTCGGTCCGGTCACGCCCCAGGCCAGGGCCTGTTCCTGGGTCATTTCTCCGACTCCCTTAGCGCGTTTGACAAACACCTGGTTTTTGAAAAACAGGCTGTCGTAGTCGGGTAGACGGGATTCGATGTAGTCGAGGGTCTCGCCGAGCCGTTGCAGAAAACCGGGGGGCAGCTCCCGGCGTACCCCGCCAGGTATGTTATAGATGCTGTAGACCCGGCCTCCGGTGAACTCCTCGAACAGGTCGAGAATCAGGTCCCGGTCGGCAACCCCCCAGTACATGGTGCTGTACATGCCGGTGGTGGCGGCGTGCCCGCCAAAGGTGAACAGATGCGCGGCGATGCGTGAGAGTTCCAATTGCATCACTCGGATCCACTGGGCCCTAACCGGCACCTCGAGCCCGCATAAATCCTCCACCGCCATGGAGTAGACCACCTCCATAGGCGAGGGGTCGGGCACGCAGATCCGTGGCACCAAAGCAATGTTCTGGATCCACAGGCGCTGCTCCATGAGTTTTTCGAAACCCCGATGCAGGTAGCCTCCATCCGCCTTGGCCTCAAGCACCTGATCGCCGTGAAACTTGAGTTTGAGCGCGTAGTTGCCCTCGATGCCCGGATGGTTGGGGCCGAAGTTAAGCTCGAACTCGTTACTCGGCGGATGTCTTTGAGCTTCGTAGTTTTCTGGTCTCATCTTTACTCGCTTCGCTCGTTAATTTTGAATTGTGAATTTTGAATGTTGAATTTTGGTGTTCGCTACGCTCACGCTGATTTGAATCAGGACGTGCGCAGAGTGCACACATCAATTCAAAATTCACAATTAAAAATTCAAAATTTACCTTTTTTCTGACTAAACCGCTGTTCCTCCGGCGGAATGATCACTCCGCCGCCCTCGGCCACCAGTTCCTGCAGCCATTCCGGGTTGTAGTCTTGCCAGTTGAGGTGTTCATTGACATAGGCCTCGCTGTCGAACTCCTTGCGCATCGGGGGTGGCCCGTCCCATTCAGTGAGGATGAACTTCTCCATGTTGGGGCTGCCTTCGAAGTGAATACCGTACATCTCGTGGATATCCCGCTCGAAGAAGGCAGCCGGCTGGTACAGATCGTAGACCGACAGGTAGATTCCGGGATCGCGGGCGATGCGGATATGCGCCGAGACCAGCGAATGGCTGTCGTAGGACCAGACGTGATAGACCAGTTCGAACTGGTCATCGTCGATCCAGTCGACGCAGCTGATCGCGGACAGGTGAATGTACCCGGCGCGACCCTGCAGCAGTTCCAGCAGTGCGGGCAGGGCGTCGGCGGGCACGTCGACCCGAACCCGACGGTGGCTCTTGCGGCGTACCTTGATGCCTTCGATCTCTTTCAGGAGATTGTCCAGCCAATGGGCGATTTCCTGGCTCATTCCGTCGGCTCCTTCAGGTCGTGGCCCAAACGCATATCCAGAGGCTCGAGGGGTTTCTGATGCTGTTCGAGCAGTCGTGTGTGGTCACCCAGGGTGCCTTCGGCCAGCAGTCCATAGTGCTTGGCCTCGGTGATGATATCGGTGGGTGTCTGCCAGGTTTCGCCGAACAACTGCTGTTGATTGCCCAGGTAGTAGTCGTAGTTCTGGTAGTAGTCCTGCCAGCCGTTGGCCTCGCCGGAGTGGATGCGATCCATGAGCCGGCGCAGCCCGGTGATGACCGCTTCGGGACGCGGCATGCAACCGGCGATGTAGAGATCCACCGGCATGTATTCGTCGAGTTTTTTCGCCGTGGCGTAACTCTGCCAGTACATGCCGCCGTTGACCGTGCAGGAGCAGATCCCGATCACGTACTTGGGAGAACCCATCTGTTCATAGGTCAGGATCACCCGCTTGAGGGTCTTGATCGAGACATAACCGGTGATCAGCAGGATGTCCGCCTGGCGGGGCGACACCATGGGTTGGATGCCGAGGCGCTCCATGTCGAAACGGGAGGTCATCGCGGGGGGCAGTTCGATCGCACCACAGCCGGTGCAATAGTGGAGAATAAACAGGGAACGGGAACGGCAGAAGCGGACCAGCTCGTCAAAAACCCTTGCGAGTGGATTGCCCTTTTTCGCTTCGATTACTGGTATCTTGTCTATCGATTTCATCGTAATCACCAAAGATTGGTGGGGTTAATTTTGAATTTTTAATTATGAATTTTGAATTGATGTGTGCGCCTTGCGCACGTCCCGAACCAAATAGGCGTGAGCGCAGCGAACACCGACAATTCAAAATTCATCATTTAAAATTCAAAATTCGTCACATAACGAAAGCCAGTCCAATCAACCCCAGCATCACCGGCCATTTCCACATCAGCCGCAGCAGGTCTTCGGTGCGGTAACGGGGAAACAGGTAGGCGATACTGACCGGTATGGCCAGCACCAGGAAACTCTTCAGCAGGAAGTCGAACCAGGTGGTGCCGCCGCCGAGGAACAGGCTGACGTAGAGCACCGAGGTGGTATAGAGCTGAAAGCACTGCATGACAAACAGTCCTCCCAGATACTTGCCTCCCATCTCCACCATGGGTCCGGTGGCGATCTCCGCTGGAGCGATATAGATCTCGAAGGGCTGCTTGCCCAGGGAGGCGTGCATGGCGATCAGTCCCGCCAGGGCCAGCACCGGATTCTGTACTACCCCCCAGGCGGTAAAACCTCCAGCCTGCTGGACGGCGATGATGTCGATCAGATTGGTGGTGCCGGCGCCATAAGCGACACCAAAGATCACGATCACCAGGGGAATGTCATAGGCCAGCATGGCGGTCAGCGCCCGGGCGATGCCGATGGAGCCGTTGGGATTGGCGCACTGGCCCACACCCAGGGCGAGTCCCAGGGAGGGGATCATCATCAGGTAGAGCAGGGTGATGATGCCGCCCTTGTCAGCGATGCCGTTCATGCCGGGAACCGGTAACAGGGTCTCCGCCGCGATATAGCCGCCCATGGCCATGACGATGCCGATGTCATGGATCAGGCCGTGGGAGACCTGGGTGCGCTTACTGTGCAGTTTGACGATGTCGTACAAGGGTTGGAAAAATGGCGGTCCGACACGGCGCTGCAGCCGCGCGGCGATCCGCCGCATCATCAGCACCATCCCCATGCCTACGATGAAGGCCACCAGGGGCATCAGAGTCAGCTCTAGCAGAAGTTCGATCGGAAGCATCAGATCACCACCCAGGCGAGAAGGAACAGGACCGCGCTCATCAGATAAAACTCCGGATTGGCGCGGCGGTAGATGCCTTTCATGACCAGCGAGAGAAACTCGACCAGTGAAGCAACCCCCTTCTCCAGCCACACAAAGCTGCCCCGGTACCAGCCACCAATCAGGTGCATCAGGCCGGCATAGAAGTTATCGCTGTACTGGTAACGTACCTCCGCCGTTAGGAAGTGGCCGCCGGCGTAGTTATCGAGCTGATGCACCCGCTTGCTGCGACCGGCGGAGTAGAAGATCAGTGCTCCGATACCGAATCCGCCGAACAGCACCCCGACTACCCAGATCATGTCGAGGGATCCGCTCTTTGCGGAGATGCCGCCGAGGGTGAAATCGATCGTCGCCAGACCCAGGGATTGCTGTACCGAAGCCACCCAGGTCAGTGGAATGCCCGGGAGCAGACCGGTGAGAAAAATCAACGCAGCGAGGATGAGCATCGGGAGCATCATGCTCCAGGGCACTTCACGAATATGCTCGTGTTCGACCCGCAATTGTCCCAGGAACATGTTGTGGATCAGTTTGTAGACCGAGAGGATGGTGCCCAATGTGCCGATGATCGCTCCCAGGAACAACAGCGGCATGCCCTGATCCAGGAGTGATCGATACACCAGCCATTTCGAGACGAAGCCATTCATCGGCGGCAGCCCGGCAAGGCCGATGATGCCGCACAGCAGCACCAGGAAGGAGAGTGGCATGCGGGATACCAGACCCCCCAGTTTGTTCAGGTCCGTGGTGCCGGTGCGGTGCTGCACTGCGAATACGCTCAGCAGCAGGGCTGCCTGGCAGAGGGCGTAGTTGAGGATGTGCAGCAGTCCCCCGGCGGTTCCCAGGGCGTTGGCGACCACCAGGCCCAACAGCATGTAGCCGCCCTGACCGATACCATGCCAGGCCAGCAGATAACGGGCATCGTTCTGTTTCATGGCGGTGTAGGTGGGGAGGATGATGGTGAACACCGCGATCCAGGCCAGCAGGTCCCGTGCATCGATCAGGGTGAAGGGAACCTTCAGGTTCTCGATGTTGACGATGCCGAACAGTTTTACCAGCACCAGCAGGATGGCGAACAGTCCCATACGTGAGGAGATCGCCCCGAGGAAGGCGCTGCCGGGTCCCGGGGTCTCGGCATAGGCAGGGGCCTGCCAGAGGTGGAAGGGCAGCAGGCCAAGCTTGATTCCGAAGCCTCCGGCGAACAGTAGCACCAATACCCACAGGTAACCGACCGGCATGTGCGAAGTGGCGCTCAGGATAGCCTCGAAGCGCAGCGATCCTGCCGAGGCGTAGACCAGCGCGATGCCGCCGAAGACCGCCATGCCGCCGATCACCGCATAGGTGATGTAGCGCATCGCCGCCTGGGTGGCCAGCCCGCCGGCCATGGTCATAAGAAGAAAGCCGGCCCAGGTGACCAGTTCCCAGCCGATGAACAGGGAGAGCAGATCTCCGCTGGCCAGCAGGATCAGCATGGTGAGGACGTTCAGCGCCATGGCGACATGAAACAGCCAGATATTCCCACCCTGCCGACAGAACTGCCGCTCCCACTCACCGCTGGCATACCAACTGGTCAGCAGCGCCGCGATCAGGGTGATCAGGGCGAAAAACCAGCTCATGGCGTCGAACCGCCAGGAGAGCGCCTGGCCCATGACCTCGAAACTCAAACTCGAAGCGATAGGGGGTGCTCCATATCCCAATGGAGCCATCTTGAACAGGACCAGCAGTTGGCCAACGTAGAGCAGGGTGACCATCCAGCCTACGGCCAGGCCCCGTCCTAGAATGAGCGCTACCAGCAGGGTGGTGGCGGAGAAGATGAGTAATTCATCCAGCAGACTGACAATCATTGCCCGCCTCCGGTAAGTTCCGGTTTGACCGTGTTGATATAGAGCGCCACCTGATGTGTCTGCGCGGCCATGGCCTGCAACCGATCACCCACGGGAGCGATCCACAGGGTTGCCGCAATCAGGGTCAGACCGAACAGCGTGGCGGTCGAGAGCGACAGGCCGCCCAGCCGGGGTGGGGGTTCGTCGTCCGGTGGCGCATCGGATCGCTGATAGAGCCATCCAGCGATGCGGAACAGATAACTGGTCTCGACCACCGTGGCCAGGAGAAATACCGCCAGGCCTATGAGATAGAGGGGCGCGTTCTGAGTGGCCAGTTCCGAGATCAGGGTGAACTTCGCCCAGAACCCCGGCAGCGGCGGCATGCCCACCAGGGAGAGGGCAAAGAGTACAAACAGGGCCGAACCGAGGGGTGCTGTCCTGCTCAGACCCTTGAGCTTTTCCAGGGAGCCTCCCCAGCCATCGGTTAACATGAACAGGCCGGATTTCACCACCATGTGGTGTAACGAAAGCGCGAGCACCGCCAGCAGACCCCGGTCGTCCGGCAGAGAGAGGGCGATGAAGATCATCCCCAGCTGGCCGATGGAGGAGAAGGCCAGCATGCGCCTCAGGTCCTTGGCCCGCCAGGCGGCCAATTCGCCACTGATCACGCCGAAGATGCCGAGCAGTAGCACGACCTGCAGCGCCTCGGGTTGGTGGAACACCAGGACCAGCAGGCGCAGGATCACCAGCATGGCCAGCTTCGACACCAGTCCGGCAAGAAACGCGGAGAGCCGGTGAGAGGCGGTGGCATAGACCTCCGGTACCCAGGTGTTCACCGGGAACAGCTCCGCCTTCACACCGATGCCGACAAGCATCAGCAGAAACGCAGCCAGACCCAGCTTGTCATTCAGCTGTTGCGGTGCCAGCTCAGCCAAATGCGCCAGATTGAGGGTGCCGGTCCGGCTGTAGAGCAGGGCGATGCCCAGCAGGGTGAATACAGAACCGATGCCGCTGAGCACCAGGTAGCGAAAGGTGGCCGCATGAGCCGCCGGGCTGGCGGAGGCGGCCATTAATCCGAAGCTGGCGACAGCCACCAGTTCATAGAAAACATAGAGATTGAACAGATCGCCGGAGAGCGCCAGTCCGGTGGAAGCGGCCACCAGTAACAGCATCAACGACTGGCGCCGGGGCGTGTCGGAGTTCAGAGTGAACGGCCAGAAGATCAGTCCAAGCAGTTGGGTTGCGAAGGCGAACAGCAACGCCATATCATCGATATAGAGGTTGATCCCCAGGGGAGGCGCAAAGCCGCCGATGCTCAGGGATATCGGCAGCGTCGTATCTCCCAATGCGAGTTGGGCCAGAACCCAGCAGCCATAGAGCAGGATGGCCGGGCCAATCCACACCCCAAGCCCCAGGGCGACTCGCATCAACACCGGGAGCAGGAAGGCGCCCAGCAAGGGCAGCACGATGGGCAGTATCGGGGCGCCGCTCATGCCTTACCTCCCTGGGATTGTCGGATTTGCGCGGGTAACGGGGGCAACGGCCTTTCACCCAGTGGGGTGTCCTGGCTGACATCGCGGCGGATTCCGGCGCTGGCGGCGATCTCCGCATCCATGCGCTCAGCCACAACGCTCCGGTCCAGGCTGGCGTAGCGCTGACGCACGCGTATCAGGATGCTCACCGCCAGGGCCTGAACACCCACGCCGATGACGATAGCGGTCAGTACCATGGCCTGTGGGACTGGGTCCACCATGTTGGGGTGTTCCGCCACATTGGTGATGATCGGTGCCACCGCATCCCATCGATAACCGGCCAGCACCAGCATCAGGTTGGCTCCGGCCTCCGCGATCACCAGTGACAGAACCATGCGAAACAGATGGCGGGACAGCACCAGACCCGCCAGACCGATCAGGATCAGCCCCAGGGCAGTGGTGTTCAGCACAAGTTCCAGGGTGATGCTCGGGATCATTGTTCCGCCTCCGTCTGGGCGAGATGAGACAACAGGCTCGCCAGCTCCGCGCCGACCTTCAAGCCCACGGCAAGGTAGAGCAGCGGAAGGGTGCCCGCGGAGCGTAATTCGCCCAGGGTTCCCTGGAGCATCATGGGTTGCAGGAATTCACCCCCGTTATACAGCGCGAGCAAGCCGATCAGGATGAAACTCGCCCCGGCAAATCCCTAAGCCGATGGTCATCAGCAGCGGGAACAGCATGGCGCCCCCATGGCGCAGCACGAATCCCCCTTCGGTGAGGGTGCCGGCGGTGGTATGGCGGCGTCCCAGAATCAGTCCCGCGGCGGATGCGGCGGCGAACAGGATCGACAGCTCGCCCAGGGTGTCGATACCGCGATAGCCCAGCACCACCGAGGTGACAATATTGGCGGCGCCGGTCTCCTGGGGAGCGGCGGACTGAATCACCCCGCCCACCAGCATGGCCGGACTGCCGAAATCCAGGCCGCTGACGATGACCAGCAGCATGAATCCCAGTCCCCCTGCAAACAAGAGACCCGTGAGGTTGCGCATCAGATCACTCTCCCCGCCGGGTGATGGACCCAGGCTTGTTTTCGCCACTGCCGTGGAGACGCCAGAGTCCCAGGCGGCGCAGAGCCAGAGCCAGGATCAGGCTGCTCAGACCGGCGCCTACCGCGGCTTCGGTCATCGCCACATCCGGGGCCCGCATCAGGGCGAACAGCAAGGCGAGTCCCAGGGAGACCACCGAGGCGGCAGTGACCGCGGCCAGGTGGTTTTTCGCCAGTAACACCATGAGTGCCGCACTCAACATCATCAGCGCCAGAAGTGAAGCGATCCAGAGTTCCAGGTCAGTCATGATTTCGTGGTTTCCTGCGGGGCTTTTTTCCAGGGTTCCACACCTGCCATCAACAGGGCCCGGGCAATGGTGGATGACCCCAGGGGGTTGGTGATCAGAATCAACAGGCCGATCACCAGGATTTTCGACCACCAGTGGGGAAAGAGCAGGGCTATTCCAATCAACAGGCAGAGCGCGCCGAGGGTCACCGCCTTCGTACCGGCCTGTATCCGGTTGTAGACATCCGGCATGCGCACCAGTCCGATAGCGCCGAACAGGGTGAAGGCTGCCCCGATGAGCAGAAAGATATCCGCTACAAGTCTCATGAGCCGTTCCCCTCGATAGCCCGGGCGATGGCGACCACGCCGATAAAGGCCAGGGTTCCGTAAACCAGGGCCACATCCAGATAGAGTGCGCTGCCGAGCAGAGCCGAGAGCACCACCAGGCCGGAGGTGGTCATCACCGCCAGGGTGTCCGCGGCAATCACCCGATCCGGCGTGGTCGGCCCCAGGATCAACCGCACCAGGCCCAGTAACACCGCACCGCCCAGTAAGATCAGGGCGATGACCTCCAGTTGCGTCAATATCATTTCACAAAACCTTTCAGGTGTTTCTCGAATTGCTGGGTGAGTGTCTGGGTCACCGTATCGATGTCCACACCGGGCGGGCAGTCGACCCAGTGAATCGTGAGGGTGTCCTCCACCACATCAACGGTCAGGGTGCCGGGTGTCAGGGTGATGCTGTTAGCCAGGATCAAGCGTCCCAGGGGGGAGCGTAATTCGGTTTTGACCTGCACCAAACCCGGCTGTAGAGGTAAAGAAGGCGAGAGTACGCGCCGCGCCATGTCCAGGTTGGCGCGTATCAGGGCTATGCTGAAGACGCCGAGATAGGCGATGAAAGACGGCAGGGCCGAGGGGGTCAGGCGCAGACCGTTGAAGATGCTCAAGTGCGGTCGGCTGATCAGGGTGACAACCAGGGCCACGACCAGACCCGCCACCCATTCGGCCGGATCAAAACTCCCGGTCAGAAGCAGCCAGAGTGCACACAGCAGGACAAAAAGGAAGATCCCGCCGGCCAGATCACTGGAGGTAGAATCCTTGGTATTGCTACTCATCTTCCATCCACTCTTGGTGATATTTCTGACATCAATAATTTCCAACTGATCGCATTATGGAGCGACCTTGTTAAAGCTTCAATGGGCGTCTGTCAGGTAACCGTCAGAAGATTTGATTGTTACCATAACGTGACACCGTACCTTTTTAGTATCGGGTGGAGTCTCTGCCCACTTTCCAGGAACCACGCAATGGATCCCGCAGTGGGGATATGAGCGTTGAGTAACACAATCGAGGATTCAATATCCCATATTAGCGTATCAACCCTTGAGCGTTCACCGAGTTGTGGGTTAGGGGCTAGGTAAAATAATAGTGGATAATTATCGAACGGGAAGGGTTGATATCCAGATTCTTTGATCTAGTATAGGACACGAAACTAGATCATGAGCGGGGTTTAAAAACATCCCGGGGTAAGTGGTCCCAGTTATTTGATGAATGGCTTTACCCCAACCTTTCTATGGAAGGATAAGGGGGGAGACACTAATGGCGGTTACTATTAACCCAGCACGCTTCGGCTGAACATGGCATATTTAGGTGCCGGGTTAATAAAGCCAAAAACCACCGTCATCCCGGCGTATGCCGGGATCCAGAAAGTTAAGTACCATTCAGGGTAAATCTCAAAAGCGATAGATCAGCCCGGCATAGTATTCACGACCCGGATCGACAGTGGGTGTCATAGGTTCCGTCAGGTAGGGTGGTGTATGAGATCTTGACCGGATTGTGTTTCGTGACTTCCGATTTCAGATAGGTGTAGGCTAGTGTGAGTGTCAGGTTATCCATCGCCTGCTCCTTGAGCCAGATCTCAAACCCCTGGTTACGCGTGTCGCCCACGTTCTCGAAGGCCATCTCATCCCTCGAGTAATAGGTGCCATCCCGGCGGCCGATGATGTCCTTGTTGTCGGTTCTGAATACAGAAACCTCGTACTGAAGTGGGGTATTGAAAAGTGATTCGCGGCCTTTGAATCCGACTAGGTGTCATTCTCTTCGTCTCCATCGGTGTCTTGAGGGCTGGAGATAATGTAAGGTTATTATTAACCCGGCATATTTAGGTGCCGGGTTACTAGTCCCCCTATCGCTGTGATCAGCGGCATAATCCGCACAAAGGAGGTATATCACAACATTCGTGCGGGTTAGGTCTGCGTTCCCACGCAGTGGGAACGAAGGAGAGGTATGGGTTAGGTAGTCATTTAAAAGATGCACCGTTACGGTAGACTGAACTGGGGCTGGAGGGTAAGCTTGATGCCCTTTTTTTACTCGGGTATCCCGGAAGTCCCATGCTCAGTTACCGACACGCTTTTCACGCGGGCAACCCCGCGGATGTGCTCAAGCATCTGGTGTTGGTGGAGGTGCTCGGCTATATGGGTGAAAAGGACAAGCCCTATGTCTACATTGATACCCATGCAGGTGCGGGGCTGTATCGCCTGGATACCCCCCAGGCAATCCGAAACCGGGAGTTTGAAAACGGTATCGGGCGTTTGCTCGATGCCGGGGAACCAGAGCTGCAACCCTATCTCGAGATCATCCGGCACTACAATCCCGACGGGGTACTGCACCGTTATCCCGGTTCACCGAAAATCGCGGCCCAACTGCTCAGGCAGCAGGATCAGGCGTGTTTGTTCGAACTCCATCCCAATGAGTTCCCCACCCTGAAACAGTCCTTTCAGAACAATCGGCAGTTCCAGCTTTTTCAGGAAGACGGATTCGACGGGCTGATCCGGCTGTTACCGCCCCAGTTTCGCCGGGGGTGCATCCTGATCGACCCCTCCTATGAGGTGAAGCAGGATTACGTACGAGCCATCGAGCAACTGTTGCGGGCCGTCAAGCGATTCGCCACCGGGGTCTATCTGCTCTGGTACCCGGTAGTGGAACGAAGTCGAATCGACAGTATGCAACGGGCTCTGATCAAGAGCGGTGTGCGACGTCTCTACTGTTTCGAACTGCAGCATGCAATTTCCCACAGTGAGGGTATGTGGGCCAGTGGCCTGTTCGCGATTAACCCACCCTGGATGCTCATGGAGCGGATGCAGACCATGCTGCCGATTCTGGCGGAGCGCCTGGGTGAGGCCGGTAGTTTCGGATTTCGCTGTGAGGAGTTGGTGGGCGAAGCGTGAAACCCGCCGGTCCACGATTTCCCGCAGATCACTAAACGACGATAAAACAATACGGGTGATTTCATGAGTACATTCGAAAATGTCACGGTCATCAAGGCCGCAAATATCTACTTTGACGGCGCGGTAACCAGCCGTAGCCTGCAGCTTGCCAATGGGGAAAGCAAGACCCTGGGGATCATGCAACCGGGGGAATACCGTTTCACTACCGGGAAACCGGAGATCATGGAGATCCTGTCCGGTGAGGTGGCCGTTCGGCTGGAGGATGATGCGCAATGGAAGATCTATGGTGCCGGAGAACATTTCGAGGTCGCCGGTGACTCTGCATTCGACATCCAAGTGAAAAGCGTTACGGACTACTGCTGCAGCTACGTGGATTGAGTCTTATACGGATTGTGATACTGAAATGTCCGTCGATTCGCCGCCCCGGTCGGTGGTGTTGTTCGCGGCGGTTTTCTGGCGGGTATGGGTTTTCCTTGCTATTGTGCTAGGCGGATGTTTACCCAGGGAAGTCTGTCCGTGCCGAGTATTTACGACCTCAAACCCCGCTTTCAAAATCTATTGAGACCTTTGAACGCCAGCCTGGTCGCCATGGGTTTTACCGCCAACCATGTGACCTTGACGGCGTTGTTGCTCTCTCTGCTGCTGGGGGTGGGTATCGCAATGCGCCCCGATCTTGACGGCTTGCTGCTGTTGATGCCGCCCTGGTTGTTCATGCGCATGGCGCTCAACGCCATCGACGGCATGCTGGCCCGGGAGCATGATATGCAGAGCAGATTGGGCGCGGTACTCAATGAGATGGGGGATGTGATTTCCGACACCGCCCTCTATCTTCCTTTGGCCTGGGTGGCAGGTTTGAACGCCACGGGAGTCGTGCTGGTGGTAGTAACGGCGATCATGGTGGAGATGGTAGGGGTAGTCGGGGTGCAGATCGGCGTTTCACGCCGTTATGACGGGCCGTTCGGCAAGAGTGATCGGGCCTTCGGTTTTGGTCTGTTGTGCCTGTTGCTGGGTCTGGGTTTGGAGCCGGGGGTTTGGAGCGATGGGTTTGTCTGGGTGATGTTTCTGCTCTCCCTGGCCACCCTGATCAACCGCGCCAGACAGGCGTTGGCGGAAGCGGCGCGGCAAGATACCCATGTTTGAGACCCTCTCGTCCCCCTTGATCTGGGCGCTGGCGTGTGTCTATGGGCTGCTGGTGTTCGCCTCGCTGCTGGTACGACTACTGCGGGTTCGCAGTGGCAAGTCGTACCAGGAGCTCGACGCGCGCATCAACTCCTGGTGGGTGATGGTGACCATCTTTACCCTGGCCATCGCCATTACTCCCCGATTCTCGATCATATTCCTTGGGTTGGTTTCGTTTCTCGCCTTCAAGGAGTTTCTGGCCATGACGACCACCCGCAGGGCCGACCGGCGGGTGGTCTTCTGGGCCTTTCTGGCGATTCCCGTTCAATTCTATTGGGTGAGTATCGGCTGGTATGGCATGTTTATCATATTCATCCCGGTGTTCCTGTTTCTACTGCTGCCGATGCGCATGATTCTGGTGGGGGAGACCAGCGGTTTTCTCAAGGCGGCGGGAACCCTGCATTGGGGGTTGATGACCACGGTGTTCAGCCTCAGTCATGCCGCCTATCTGCTGGTGTTGCCCACCGATAAGAATATTGCGGGTGGCGCGGGTCTGCTGTTCTTCCTGGTGTTTCTCACCCAGTTCAACGATGTGGCGCAATATACCTGGGGCAAACTCTTCGGCAAGCATCCGGTGGTCCCCAAGGTGAGTCCGAAAAAGACCGTGGAAGGACTTGCCGGAGGTGTACTGACAACCTTGGCGCTGTCCTGGTTGATTGCGCCCTGGTTGACCCCCCTGTCCCCATGGGAGGCATTGGCTGTGGGACTGCTGATCGGTGTGGGGGGCTTTTTCGGCGATGTGGTCATCTCAGCGGTGAAACGGGATATCGGCATCAAGGACAGCGGCAGCCTGATTCCCGGACACGGGGGCATCATGGACAGGGTGGATAGCCTGACCTTCACCGCGCCCCTGTTTTTTCACACCCTCTACTACCTGCACTACTGATGACAACGCTGTTGAGATCGCTATTTTTTCTGCTCCTCGTCAGACCCCTGGTGCTGATTGTGCTTGGTATAAACGTGCGGCGCAGGGAGTGGCTGCCGGGGCAGGGTCCGGCGGTGCTCGTTGCCAACCACAACAGTCATCTGGATGCCCTGGTGTTGATGTCCCTGTTTCCATTGCGTCAGTTGCCCAGACTGCGGCCGGTGGCCGCCATGGATTATTTTCTCTCCAACCGATGGCTGGCCTGGTTTGCGCGCAACATCATCGGCATCATTCCCCTGCGCAGAACGATCAAGGCGAGTCACGACGATCCGTTGGCAGAGGTCGAACAGGCGCTCAAGCGGGGGGATATCCTGATCCTGTTTCCAGAAGGAAGCCGGGGAGAACCGGAAAAGATCGGGCGCTTCAAGACCGGCGTCGCCCATCTTGCGCAACGCCGCCCGGAGGTGCCGGTCATACCGATCTATCTGCATGGTCTGGGAATGGCGTTGCCTAAGGGTGAGGCCCTGCTGGTGCCGTTTTTCTGTGATGTCTTTATTGGTGAGGCATTGTATTGGCAGGGTGACCGTAAGGGATTCATGGAAGCGCTCACGCAGCGTATGGCGGGTTTGGCGGAAGAGGGGCAATTCACGCCCTGGGAGTGAACGTTTTGAAAATATCTATGAACGATACCCGTCTCTGGTTGTTACTGTGCACACTCCTGTTTGTGGCGCCCACTGTTAAGTCCGATTCGCTCAAACCCTTCACTACCGACGGTTGCAGCATGTTCCCGGACGGTACCTATCATCAACAATCCTTGTGGTTGAATTGTTGTATTCAGCATGATCTCGCCTACTGGAAGGGAGGAACCGAACAGCAGCGTCTGGCAGCGGACCAGTCACTGGAGCAGTGTGTCAGCCAAGTCGGTGAACCGGAGATTGCCAAGCTGATGCTGGCGGGGGTGCGCGTGGGTGGTTCGCCGTACTTTCCCACCTCCTATCGCTGGGGTTATGGCTGGTCCTATCAGCGGGGTTATAAACCGCTCAGCGATGAAGAGAAACAGCAGGTGGCCGCCGAGTTACGTCGCTTGAGGATGATTCTTCAGGGACTGGAGCAGGTATTGGCGTCACCGTCTCAATAGTCTGTTATTCAGGCGTATAGCACCGGCTTGACAGTTCGTTAAACTGAACCTTGTCTCGCCCCCGGGCATGAGTCGTCCGAGTTCCTCAGGCAATTCACATTTTTGATATCCTGCATGAGGCAGCAGATACCCAAGACCCAGGGGGATCAACGTGGCAAACATCAGGCAACCGATAAACCAACCGATCAACAATGGTTGGGCCTTTTTGGCAACCCAGTTCATGTGTCCTTTCAAGCCGGCGTACTGGATGAGCCACATAACCCAGAACACCGACATCAAGATGAAGGAGAAATCGCCACTGTCATAGATGATCAGTGGGGTGCCATGGAAAACCTGGACGATGATCCGAAACAGCTCGAATAAGGAAAACGCTACGGCTGGCAGGGCGAGTAGATTAAACCCCAGAAACACCCATTGAGCCAGACGCTGATTCATTAATAGCCGCGGATCCCGGTACAGGGCCCAAACAGACAGGGAATCATCCAGGGATTATCTTCCAGGTAATTGATATTACGGTTAATCTCCCATTTGATCTCGTCGAGTTTGATTCCGATCTGTTCATAGCCTCGTATCAAGGCGTTGGTGGCGCCAATTCGCTTATCGAGCTTATCGAGAAGATAACCCGTTACCACGCCAACGGCGATTGCGGCGATCAAAGGTGCGGCGGCAATAGAGCCAATTACGGCCGCCGAACCCACTGTCAGGCCCGCAACCGCGCCTGCGATCGAACTCAAGCCGATCTTTATGAGATCGGATGTAACCGTTCCCAGTAATTCGGAAAGGGTTGCGGTATCTCGAATAATATAATCAAAAAGCTCTATGCCAACCGATAATACCATCGTGATCACGAACCCGCCTTTTACCGACTTGATGATCCCTTTGGGACCAATAGCCATGCGGACAACATTTGGGTTATTGGTCAGATAACGGGTCCCTTTAAAAACCTTTCGGACGCCGGGCATGCCTTTGAAGATGACATACTCTTTACCTTTGTACTGCTTGATTAGCACTTTCCCCGAAGTCATAAAACCAAAATTACGGATCAGTTTGGCTGCCACAATGCTGTCCAGAAAGGGTGAGACAAAACCGGCTCCGGTTTTAACTCCGTCTTTGGTGGTTGCCCACTCCCACTCCTGTTGCAATTCCTGCGCTGGAACAACGTGTATGATTTGTTCGTTATTTTGTAGTTCTTTAACCAGCTTGTCGTCCAGTTTCATGATCAGGATTCTCCAATAGGGTTCAGGTCAGTTGTCGCAATGTGCCTTGCGGTCAGACAGATTGAGCCAATGGTTGGCTTCAGTGGTATTTTTGGGTAAACCGATTCCTCGACATAGAAAGTAGCCCAGCATAAAACGGGAATCAGCATCCCCTTGCTCGGCGGCGATACGATACCAGTGCACGGCTTTTTGAATGTCTTGGGGAACCAGAGCCCCCCTGTCGTATAACTTCGCCAACTGATTGGGAGCATTCGTATCGCCCTGGGAGGCAGCTTGTTCCAACCGTTGAATCTGTTGATGGATGTCCTGCTCGATCAGGGATCCGTTCTGCGACACAAAGAACTGCACGCTCGTCGTGTTGTCTTTCTCCAGAGCATCGGCCTTCCGGTACCAGTCCATGGCGGTCAGCAGATCCTCGGTGACGCCTTCTCCCCGGTCGTAGGCCATCCCCACTTCACGCAGGGCAGGGGGGTAGTTCTCCAAAGAGGCCTGCTGCAGGAGCGAGATAGCCCGTGTGAAATCCTGATATTTGCCTTCGCGCCGGTGAATCAGGGCGAGATAGTAACTGGCTAGCGGCAATCCTGTTTCCCTCAGCGCCTGAAATTCCGTATAGGCAAGATCGAGATTCCCCTGGAAGAAAGCGTCTTGTGCCTGCTCCATGCGTGCGGTGACAGACTCTTCGGCGAATGCGTGTGTCTGCGAGAGGCCATACAACACTAAGATTCCAAACAGTAAGGAAAAAATCGGAGGTCGGGGGCTATGAGGAGGCATGTTTTAAATCTTGTGGGATACGATCGGTGAGTGCCTTGGCGGGGCTCTGACGGGTCATCAAAGCGAAAGGCTCATTGTACGGATCGCCACGTTCTTCCTGAGTGCTTGTTCAACAAAATGTCCTATCCTGACATTCGCTAAAGGATATACGTCCATTTCCTTCGAGTCCAGTGCAATCTTGGAAAGTAGTAGTACTGTTCCAGTGATTGAGGAATTTATGTGTGGTGCGATTGACTGAGATGAAGCCATCGGGTACCTGCATAAAATGTTTCTGCACTTCGATGATGCCCTTCATGATCTGATCGTCCATGATCCCCTTGCCGACAGCCTGTATCAACATCTCAAAAACAATGTTAACATTGAAAATGCCCATCGGGCGTATTGAAAAAAGAGGAAGATTCAATGTCAGGCATGAAGCTTTGCACTCCGCAACCCACTTACGTCATAGTTGAGCAAATCCATTCAAAAGGGGGCATTCCCCAATTTGGCAATACCGTTGGCCCAAGCATGCTACAGCTCTATCGCCGTGTTATCCAAACGTGCGATGAGCAAGATATGTTCTTCGAAGGAAAACGTATCAACGGGATGCCCTCCACATGGCAGTACATTCAGGAATTCCTGAAACCAGGAAAGCAGATAACGACCCGCCCAACAGGCGTAAAGGAGTTTGTACTTGCTTATGCGGGGTTCAAAAATCTTCTGACTCCTTTGCCAAAGATTGGCGGGCTTATTCCCGCATCGTGGACTAAAGAGTATGATTTGGGTACGCCGCCAGTGGCTTTTGTCTACGGAACCGATCCTATTCCACAGGTACAACTGTACGGTAATCCTCAAGCGCAATTTGTAATGTCCGGAGGTAAAGCACCGCCTATTGCTGTAGGACTTTACCACAAGGGCCGCAATCTACTCGAACTACCATCCCCTGCCGAGCGAGAGCGAGTCATCAAACAACTTGTGCAACCTAAACCTTCGCGCCAGTAAATCCGTGAAACTACCTGCGGCAATAACACTGGCTCTAGTACTGGTTTATTTTGCCATAGGCTGGTTTGGATATGATTGGGGTGTGGGACACGTTACTGCGGGTACTGGTGTCCCGATTATCGTGGATTCTGTACAAGAAGCATTTTTGCATCGCTGGCTTACATCACTTTCGTGTGCGGCAGTAGGGATAAGTATAGGTCTTGGTGCATGGATGTGCACGCGAGGCATCAAAAAACATTATATAAGGTTTGTTTCTGCTCTTTTTATTGTATCCATTCTTGCCACTGGTATTTGGCTTCAATATTTAACACAAAGATTGACCGCACTCCCCAGGGATCTCGTGATTGCCACGGGATTGCCAATAACTTCATTACCGATTTCTGAAGTAAAGACATATGAAATCGGTTTATTTGCAAGCGGGATCCTTTGGGTCATAGTGATCTTTATATTTGCATTCAACAGATCGGGGCCCAGGGACGGATCAAAATCATTGTAAGTTTGAAAGCATTTTCAGAATCAGGGCAGTTCTGTGGAATATGGCCTCGCTTCCCTCAGCACGCCCTACCTGCAGATCGGTGAGACCAAACACGCTAAGCCGGTACTCGACGTTTCGATTGGGAACGGCAACAGGATCAGATTGGGTTGGCATTCCCGGAAAATAGCACTCCGGGGGTCTGTGAGGGATAGGGAAATGTGGCATAATCCAGGGATTCAATAGCCTATGCACCTGAGTGCGTGAAAGGAATCAGCATGAAATACAGGTTTCTTTTTGTTATGGCCTTGCTGCCATTTACCGTCCTATTGGCCGATGAGATCCACCCCGAACTTACTTCAACGACCGATGATACGGATGAAAGCGCATCATTGATGCCTACCTATGGCAACTGGTGCGGGCGAGACCACCCCCATGATCCGGAGAACGCCCAGCCTCCCGTCGATCGACTGGATGAAATCTGTCGGAATCACGACTTATGCTATATCGAGAAGGGTCATCTGTCTTGTGAATGTGATAGTCAATTCAACAGAGAGGTTGTCGCCGGTTTGCAAGAAAACCAATTCACGGGATCCACGAAGGTACTGGCGCACACATTCCGGGCATACTTCAGAGGTTCGCCCTGCTTCGGTTCAACGAAAGACAAGTTGGCGCCCACAAGAGCACTGACCGCTGTGGTCAAGGGTGCCGACAGACACGCGGAACGGTTACTTCACAGAATTCAGTCCATTACCGGGAAATCCGAGCCTGAGGATGTCTCCGAATAGCGCGCATCCGCAGGTTAATCAGCGGTTTTGCAAATAGTGCTGAAAAAGATCGGGTGAAAACTGTTTGAGTTTCGCGCGCAGGGTCATGCGTTGTGCTTCGCTCGGTGCCGGAGCTTTATGGTGTAAAGCGAAGAGGGTGCGATAGCTCTCGGGACAATCGATCTCCTGTTCACCCGATGGGGCGATCCGCGCGATTCCCGGATTGTATATCAGGGTCCAGGCGGGAAAGTCGTGACCCGGCATCTCCGGTTCCAGATCCAGAAAGGCCTCCCAGGCTGCACCGAGTTCCGGGTT
>JARRNW010000073.1:0-12043 GCA_037384565.1 Candidatus Thiodiazotropha sp. | reverse complement strand
GTGCTCATCACTACCCCATTACATCTGCGCGCCTGCCTCGATTCGGATGTCATCTGGCCGGACATCGACTTCGTCATCTCGGCCACGGCACCGCTCTCCCAGGAACTGGCCGCTGAAGCGGAACACCAGTTGCGCACCGAGATCTACGAAATCTACGGATCCACAGAGACCGGATCGATCGCCAGCCGTCGAACGGTGCAGGAGCAGACCTGGCATCTCTATGATGGCATCCGTATCGATATTGAGGACGGAAGTGCGGTCGCTCAGGGCGGCCACCTGTTCTCTCCCATCTATCTGAATGATCACATCAGATCCCTGGACCAACACAGCTTCCTGCTGCAGGGCCGGGCTACGGATATGCTCAAGATCGCGGGTAAACGGGTTTCTCTTGGAGACCTGAACCAGAAACTCCTCGCCATACCGGGGGTGGTCGATGGGGTATTCGTGCCTCCGGCGGACCCAACGACAGAAACTCACCGTCTGACCGCTCTGGTGGTTGCACCCGCACTCGGAAAACAGGACATTCTCTCGGCCCTGGCGCAATCCGTGGATGCCGCGTTTCTGCCCAGGCCGCTCTATTTCGTGGACAGGCTACCGCGTAACGATACCGGCAAACTTCCCCGAGATGCACTGATACAGTTACTCAAATCGCTGAAGAAAACTCCCTGAACGGAATGCTCGAACACCCGGATACCGCAGAATTTTTCCAGGGAAAGCGGCAAATTGGCCCACTCGGTTCACGGAACATTGTGTTACGTCCCCATGACTCGCATAATACCCCGCTCTCATAAAGGACGAACAAGCCGCGCCAAACCTGACTAATGCCTGCATTGCCGCTGAAAATCACCCATTACACGCTGACCAATGCACTGGGTCGGGGTAAATCGGCTTCCCTGGAAGCACTGCAGAACAGTCGTAGCGGTTTGCAACCCTGCGATCTGGACGGGGTGGACCTTCAAACCTGGATCGGCCGTGTCCCGGATCTGGAATCCCTACCCCTGCCGGAAATCTGGCAGGCCTATGATTGCCGCAACAATCGATTGGCGTTGCTGGGACTTCAACAGGACGATTTCATGCAGACCGTGGATGCCGCCAAAGCCCGGTACGGCGCCGAACGCATCGGAGTTTTCATCGGCACCAGTACCTCTGGCATCGCATCTACCGAGATCGCTTATCGGGAAATACGCGATGACCGGCTGCCCGCGAACTTCATCCCCGCGACCACACACAATATCGCCTCTCCCTGCCAGTTCGTGCGCCTCGCACTGGGCCTGAACGGACCTGCGCTGGCAATCTCCACGGCCTGTTCTTCCAGCGCGAAGGTATTCGCCGCGGCGGACCGCCACATCAAAAGCGGTTTGTGCGATGCAGCGATTGTCGGCGGCATCGACTCCTTATGCCTGACCACACTGTATGGATTCAACTCACTCGACTTGGTCTCCGATCGTCCCTGCCGCCCCTGGGATGCCACGCGAAACGGTATCAACATCGGAGAAGCGGCGGGATATGCCCTGTTGGAGCCATCAACGACGGGGGAACCGGCGCTACAACTGCTCGGCTATGGTGAGAGCAGTGACGCCTACCATATGTCCACCCCTCACCCGCAGGGTGACGGGGCGCTTTCGGCGATGACCCAAGCCCTGAAACAGGCCGGACTGACACCCACCCAAATCGACTATGTCAATTTGCACGGCACCGCGACCCGCAGCAATGATGCCTCCGAGGATCGGGCCATCGGCCGTTTGTTCGAACACTGTCCACCCTGTAGCTCCACCAAGGGTTTCACCGGCCACACCCTCGGAGCGGCGGGTATTACAGAAGCGGTATTCTCCCTGCTCTGCCTGGAAGCCGGTTGGATGCCGAAAAATCTGCAAACCGAAGTCTGTGATCCCGAATTGGCTGCCAACATCCTGCTACAGCCGCGATCCGCCCCCATCCGCCATGTACTGAGCAACTCCTTTGGATTCGGCGGCAACAACTGCAGTCTGCTATTCGGAGTCGCGGAATGATACAGGTTGGACTCTCCGGGATCGGCATCGTCACCGATGGCATCGCCTCCTGGGCGGAAGCGGCCGCCGCGTTGCGCAATGAGATCCCCTACCAGGGCGGCGAGTTGGTAGCATTAAAGCCAGCCATGCTGAAACCTAACGAACGACGGCGCACCACCCGTACGATCAAGCTGGCGCTTCAGGTCGCGGAACAGGCCCTGCAGGACTGTCCGGATACCCAGGATCTGCTCTCGGTGTTCAGCTCATCCGAGGGGGATCTGGATATCATCGATCAGATCTGCCTGGCCCTCGCCAAACCCGACCGCCCGGTGTCTCCGACCCAATTCCACAACTCGGTGCACAATGCACCGGCGGGCTATTGGTCCATGGGCACCGGATCCCAGGCAGGCTCCACAAGCCTGGGGGGACTGGACGGTGGATTTGCCACCGGCCTGATCGAAGCCGCCACCCAGGTGTTCTGCGAGCAACGCCCGGCACTGCTGGTCTGTTATGATCAGATCCCGCCCCCCTTGATGCAGGCGGTGATGCCCATAAAGGCCCCCTTCGCGGTGGCGCTACTGCTGACTCCGAATACGGACAAGCGGCCCTGCCTGGCGCACTTGACCCTGCGTCTCGATCCACAGGGTGTACCCGACACCCTGGCGCAACCTGAATTGGAAACCCTGCGCCTGGCGGCACCTGCCGCCCGCGCGCTGACCCTGTTGGAAGCGGTCGCACAAAACGCGCCCGATCAGCAACGCTGCCTGACCTATCAGCCAGGACTGAACCTGCACCTGACGATCACCCAATGAAACTATCCGGTCCTGATCTCTACCAACTGCTGCCCCATACCGGCACCATGTGTCTCCTGCAAGAGGTGCTGGATTGGGATGCGCAACAGATCGTCTGCCGGACAACGACCCATCGCAACCCGACCCATCCGCTGCGCACTCCAGCCGGGCTCGCCAGTATCCATGCGGCCGAGTACGGGGCCCAGGCCATGGCCCTGCATGGCGGGCTGCAGGCCCAGGCAGAAGGTAAAACCAATCCCGGTGGGTATCTGGTCAGCCTGCGTGGCGTGAAACTGCACCGGGGCCGCATGGACGACCTGGATGAGCCACTGACCGTCGAGGCTCACCAATTGCTGGCCGATGCGGGTAACATGCTCTATGATTTCACGGTCAAGACCGACACCACCGTGATCGCCGAAGGAAGGGCCGCCGTCATCGTAGAGTCTGGAGAAACATCGTGAAACGAGCATTGATCACCGGGGGAAGCGGTGATATCGGTTCGGCGATCTGTCATCGGTTGAGCGCATCGAACACCCATGTCATCGTTCACGCCAACCGCAACCCTGATCGGGCCGAGCAGGTGGCCCAAACGATCCGGGATCAAGGCGGATCCGCTGAGGTCTGCATTTTCGATGTTTGCGACGGGACTGCCACCCGGGAGTGTCTGGAAAAACTCCTCGAGGCAGGTCCTATTCAGATCCTGGTGCACAACGCGGGTATTCACGATGATGCCCCGCTGGCGGGGATGCAGGCCGAACAATGGCACCGAGTCATCGATATCTCCCTCAACGGTTTTTACAACGTCGCCCAACCCCTGATGCTGCCTATGCTGCCCTCCCGTTGGGGACGGGTGATCGCCATTTCATCCATCGCGGGGGTAATGGGTAACCGGGGGCAGTGCAACTATGCCGCCGCCAAGGCGGGGCTGCATGGCGCCATCAAGTCCCTCTCCCTGGAACTCGCCGCCCGGGGCGTCACTGCCAATGCCATCGCTCCGGGAATCATCTCGGGGAGCATGGCGGATGCTGCATTCGACCCGGCCCTGGTAAAACAGTTGGTACCGATGAAACGCGCCGGTACACCGCAAGAGGTGGCCGCCCTGGTTGGATTTCTCGCCTCCGAGGATGCGGGTTATATCTCGGGGCAGGTGATATCCATCAACGGAGGCATGGCCTGACTTATGCGTACCCTGGCCGTAATACCTGTATTCAATGAGGCAGCCACCATTCGCGAGGTGGTACAGGCCACTGCACCCTGGGTCGATCAGGTCATCGTGGTCGATGACGGATCCAGTGACGACACTCATCTGCAGCTCGAAGGCCTGGATGCGCATCTAATTCGCCTGGAACAGAATCGCGGCAAGGCCCATGCGCTGCAGACCGGGTTCGAGCATGCGCTGCAACTCGATGCAGATTTCGTGGTCACCCTGGACGGTGACGGGCAGCACAACCCCCAGGAGATACCCAACCTGATCCAGGCAGCGCAGCAGAATCCACGCTGCATCATCATCGCGGCGCGTCTCAAAGCCCGTCACAACGCCCCCAAACTACGGTTGTTTGCCAACCGTTTTGCCGATTTCTGGGTCTCCTGGGCCGCGGGCTACCCGGTTTCGGACTCCCAATCCGGTTTTCGCCTCTACCCCACCGCCCTGCTTGGTGAGATTCGTCTGGACACCGCGAGGGAGCGGGGCTTTGTTTTCGAGAGCGAAATTGTGATTGAAGCGGCAAGTCACAGCTTTTATAGTGTGTCCATACCAGTTGAATCGATCTACCAGACCGGAAGGCGGCAAAGCCACTATAAGCCCTGGACGGACACTTGGCGTATCGTGCGTATGATTGCCTGGCGGTTGATCCGCCGGGGGCTCTATCTTCAGGGGTTGTTTCGCAGTCTTGGTCTGCTCAATGACCCACGCAATCGTACGACATGATCCCTTCGGTTCCCTGATAACTGACAAAGGAAGACCACAAATAAAAACAGGAATTTCCAGGCAACCCGGCGCGGACCGAGGGGTTACCATAAAGAGCACGGACCGTTAGCCAGGATGCAGATGAAACGATTTCAAACTACATTCTTAAAGCAACCAAGACCATTAAGGGAGTCTTATATGAAACTCATGACTGTCAGAAACACACTTTTCATTGCCATTCTGGTATTGACCCTGGGCCTGATGGGATGTCGAACCGAACCGGTTTACAACGTCCAGGACTCCCCCGTCAACACCATGGAAAAGGCCTCTATGAAAAAAATTAAGAAGGCCATCATGTCCGCCGGTGCCAGCCTTGGCTGGCGTATGAAAGAGATCAAACCGGGGCAGATCGTGGGCACCATCATGCTGCGCGGCACCACCGCCACCGTCGACATTCCCTACAACACCAAGACCTACAGCATCGTCTACAAGAACAGCGATGGTCTGAAGTACGACGGCAGCAGCATCAACAAGCAATACAACAAATGGATCCAGAACCTGGATAATGCCATCCAGTCCCGTATGATCGCCATGTAATCCCATCAGGCCCCGGACCTCAAAGGGTCCGGGGCCTGACGGCGGCCCGACATTCCAAAACGTCCAAACCGATGCAATTTGACCCTGAGCGGGGCCGAGTCGACTGGGACGGTCTGTTCACCTTTCTCCTGACACTTCTGCTGCTGGCGATCGGTCTGGGCATACCCCTGCTGGTCAGCACAGCCTACATCTATCGCATCGCCCGCACCTCGGGTACCCGGTGCGATCATAGCAGCCTACTGGTATTCGGTAAGCGACTGCAAAACACGCGCATCGATTCGGATTACGAACGACGATTGACCAAGGCGCTCGCCCAGATGAGTGCCGATGAGTCCGCCCGGTTGCTGCTGGTGGGTGGTGTTGCCCCTGGCGAGCAGACCAGCGAAGCCCAGGCGGGTCGGGATTTCCTGGTCTCCCACGGGATTTCATCCCAGCGACTCAGGCTGGAACAGAAGTCGCAGAACACCCTGGAAAATCTGCGCCACGCCCGCAGTATGCTCCAACAGGAGGAGGCATTCCCGGTCACCCTGATCAGTAATCGGTACCACCTGGCGCGCATCAGTACCATTGCCAACAGCCTAAGCATGGAACATCAGCTGTGCGCCTGCGAGGAGACCTTCCAGCCCGGCTTGGGCCTGCTGCCAAGAATGTTGATGGAGGGCTGGTATGTGTTGTGGTTTCAGACCGGCAAAACCTGGTCCCGCCTGATCCGCAGTGAGCGGATGTTAAACCGTGTGACCTGACCTGCCCGGCATCATACCGAACCGCAAATGCTTAGCTTTTCGTTCCCACGCGGAGCGTGGGAACAAGACTAAAAAAGATTGGATAGGATTAGCCGGGTTTACCGGTTATCCGTATTGCGCAGCCGCCTGAGAGAACACATTCACGGTACGCTCGTGCTGACGCACACAAGGATTGGACTGATCCCACACATAGCCCGCAAGCACCGAGCAGATCTGTTGCTGGAACTCCTCGGGTTTTACCGCGCTAAAGAAGATGGTGGGCAGTCGATTGTCGTACCAGGCCGTGACGAAGGTGCGGAAGGCATCCACCCCCATCATCATGTGCTCCGCATACTCCTTGTCCCAATCCGGAGATTCACCGCGAAGTTGGCGTATCAGAACCTTGGCGGCCCGATTGGCTGATTCCATGGCTAAGGTGACCCCCGAGGAGAACACCGGATCGAGAAATTCGGTAGCATTCCCCATCAGAGCGAATCCCTTGCCATGGAGCTTTTTCGCAGAGATGGAGTAACCGTTGATACGGCGTACCGGAAAGGTGAATTCCGCCTCGCCAAGTCGAGAGCGAACATTTTCGTTACTCTCGATAATAGCGCGCAGTTTTTCATCCGGATCTTCCGGGAAGCGCTCAAGAAAATCCGGTTTGGCAACCACCCCCACGGAGGTTTTGCCGTTGGAAAACGGGATAATCCACATCCAGGCATTCTCGGGATCGTCCAGCATACAGATCCAGATACGTCCCTCCGCCTCCCCTTGCGGCCGTTTATCACCGGTCACGTGGGTGAAATAGGATTCGCGCAGGGGCAGCATGGAATTTTCATCCAGATTCAACAGACGAGGCAATACCCGGCCGTAACCGCTGCCATCCAGGATGAACCGCGCATCGACACTGACCTGAGTCCCATCTTCCGCCTCGAGCAGTGTGGTGGAGGAACCATCCTCATGAAAGGTCACATCAGCCACCCCATGGCGCCAGAGTACCGGCACCCCACGGGATTCCACGGTCTCGGCCAATACCTGGTCAAACTGATCCCGGGGCACTTGGAAGGTGTATTTCCACCCCTGGGTGAACTGTTGGGAAAAATTGAAGGTACAGGTCTCGTTACCGCGTTTGAATACGGCCCCGTCCTTAACCATGAAATTCTGTGCTTGAACCGCGTCCAGCAGATCCGCTTCTTGCAACAGATCCATACATCGTGGCAACAGGCTTTCACCGATGACGAAACGGGGAAACTGCTGTTTTTCCACGATCATGCAGTCGAACCCAGCCTTTTGAATCAGAGCGGCAGCCGTTGATCCTGCTGGACCGGCACCGATCACCAGCGCATCCGTAGTAAATGTTTTCATGCTTTGAACTGAACCTCGCCACAACTTACCAATACCCTAAATCCGCCCAGGGCGTGGCACACGACCGTCACGGACACTCCCTTTGACCGCACCCCTGATTTCACCAATCTGTAGACACCAGGCAAAATAACCTACCTACTCTAATTTATTGACAGACAACTTACCAGCACGAACCTTGAGGAAAATACCGGCCTGAACGACACCTCAGTCCACCCACACTCGGGCATTGCGAAACAGGCGCATCCAGGGTGCGTCCTCGCCCCAGTGATCCGGATGCCAGGAGTGCTGTACCGTACGGGTCACCCGCTCCGGGTGGGGCATCATGATCGTAACCCGACCATCCCGATTGCAGAACCCGGTCAATCCCTCGGGGGAGCCGTTTGGATTGGCCGGATAGCGCTGGGCAACCTGTCCAGCATTTTCCATATAACGCATCACCGCCAGTTCACGGGAGCGGTTCAAGTGTCCGGCATCACGGAATTCCGCACGCCCTTCCCCATGCGCAACCACGATCGGCAGTCGCGAACCCTGCATACCGGCGAGCAGGATAGAGGGTGATTCGGTCACCTCCACGGTGACGAAACGGGCCTCGAACTGTTCCGAACGGTTACGCACGAAATGGGGCCAATCCTCGGCACCTGGAATCAGGTCATGGAGATTAGAGAGCATCTGACAGCCATTACATACGCCGAGGGCAAAGCTGTCACTGCGATTAAAGAAGCGATGAAAGGCCTCCCGGGCCCGGCCGTTGAACAGAGCGGATTTCGCCCAGCCTTCACCGGCACCCAGCACATCACCATAGGAAAACCCGCCGCAGGCGACCAGTCCCTTGAACCGACCCAGATCAACCCGATCCTCGATGATGTCGGACATGTGTACGTCCACGCATTCAAAACCCGCCCGATGGAAGGCCGCGGCCATTTCCAACTGGCCGTTGACACCCTGTTCACGAAGAATGGCCATGGGTGGACGAACCCCGGTGGCAATCATGGGGGCGGCGACATCCGCTTCGATATCGAAACCGGGCACAGCCGTCATACCCGGATCCTCGTCATCGAGTCGCGCATACTCTTCCTCGGCACACTCTGGATTATCCCGTAACGCCTGCATGTGCCGAGTCGTCTCGGACCAGATTTTCTGAAAAGTCTTGCGTGGCGTGTTCAAAATCGCTCCCCCGGCACGCCGGATCACGATCTCATCGGACTGATTGAGGGTGCCGATCACATGGCTGCAACGACCCAGACCCGCATCGCATAACAGCTTCAGTACCTCGTCGGTCTCAGTATGGCGAACCTGTACCACGGCACCCAGCTCCTCATTGAACAGGATACCCAGATCATCCTCACCCAGGTCATCAATATCGAGGGTGACACCGCAATGGCCGGCAAACGCCATCTCACAGAGCAGCGCGAACAGTCCGCCGTCAGAACGGTCGTGGTAGGCGAGCAGAAGCTGATTCTGATTGAGTTCCTGGATGACCTGAAAAAAGCGTTTCAACGCTGAAGGATCGTTCAGGTCCGCGCCGTAATGACCGATCTGTCCATAGACTTGGGAAAGGGCGGTAGCGCCGAGTCGGTTCATGCCTTTGCCCAGGTCGATGAGAATCAGGTCGGAGTCCCCCTGATCCGTGCGCAGCTGCGGTGTCAGGGTCCGACGTACATCACCCACGGGAGCAAACGCGGAAATGATCAGTGAGAGGGGCGCGGTCATGGCCCGCTTTTCCCCTTGCTCCTGCCAGACGGTCTTCATCGACATGGAATCCTTACCCACCGGGATGGCGATCCCCAGGGCGGGACAGAGTTCCATGCCGACACTCTTGACCGTCTCATACAACTTCACATCCTCGCCAGGATGCCCCGCAGGAGCCATCCAGTTGGCGGAGAGTTTGATCTCCGAGATGTGGCCGATCGATGCCGCCGCGAGGTTGGTGATCGCCTCGCCAATGGCCATACGCCCTGAGGCCGGCGCATCGAGCAGGGCCAGGGGCGTGCGCTCACCCATGGACATGGCCTCACCGGTATAACCCATCAGACCCGATGAGGTCACCGCAACATCGGCCACCGGAACCTGCCAGGGCCCGACCATTTGATCCCGGGTTACCATGCCGGTGATAGAGCGATCCCCAATGGTGATCAGGAAGGTCTTGTTGGCAACACTCGGTAGGCGCAGTACCCGCTGCGCGGCCTCCTCCAGATCGATGCCGGAAAAGTCCAGCTCAGGCTTATGGAAGGTCTTGCGCCGCACGTCCCGCAGCATGCGCGGCGGTTTACCGAACAGCAGACTCATGGGCAGATCGATGGGGCTGTTGTCGAAATGGGCATCCCCGAGAATCAGCTGCTCCTCATCCGTGGCCTCGCCCACCACCGCATAGGGACAGCGTTCCCGTTCACAGATGGCCTTGAATTCATCCAGTCGCGCCACGTCGACGGCCATCACATAACGCTCCTGGGACTCGTTACTCCAGATCTCCATCGGCGACATGCCGGGATCATCGTTGGGAATCGCCCGTAATTCAAAGCGCCCCCCGAGGGCCGCATCATGCACCAATTCCGGCAGGGCATTTGAGAGGCCACCGGCCCCTACGTCGTGGATGAACAGGATCGGGTTGTCCTCACCCCGGGACCAGCAGGCGTCGATCACTTCCTGACAGCGCCGTTGCATCTCCGGATTCGAACGTTGCACCGAAGCGAAGTCGAGATCCTCCGCCGAGGTGCCACTGGCCATGCTCGACGCGGCACCGCCCCCCAGACCGATGAGCATCGCCGGACCACCCAGTACTACCAGCGGCGAACCGCTGGGGAATCCATCCTTTTCGATATGCTCGCCACGGATATTGCCAAGTCCGCCAGCCAGCATGATCGGTTTGTGATAGCCGCGCAGCTCATTCCCATCGGGCCCCGGCACCTCCGCCTCATAGGTTCGAAAATAGCCGCACAGGTTGGGCCGGCCGAATTCGTTGTTGAAGGAAGCCGCACCGATCGGCCCCTCGAGCATGATATCCAGTGCCGAGACGATGCGTCCGGGTTTGCCGTAATTTACCTCCCAGGGCATCTCGGCGCCGGGGATCCTCAGATTGGAAACCGAAAAGCCACACAACCCGGCCTTGGGCTTGGAGCCCCGGCCAGTGGCGCCCTCATCACGGATCTCGCCCCCCGATCCGGTCGCGGCCCCCGGATGGGGTGAAATCGCGGTGGGATGGTTATGGGTCTCCACCTTCATGAGGATATGAATCTCTTCCTGACCGAATCCGTAGCTCATGGTTTTTGGATCAAGTATGAAACGCTCCGCGCGAGGCCCCTGGATAACCGCGGCATTGTCCTTGTATGCCGAGAGCACCTTATCCGGAGCATTCTGCGTGGTGTTGCGAATCATCTTGAACAGGGAATTGGTCTGTTGCTCTCCATCGATGATCCAATCCGCATTGAAGATCTTGTGCCTGCAATGCTCCGAATTGGCCTGGGCGAACATCATCAGTTCCACATCGGTAGGATTGCGCCGCAGGGACTGGAAACTCTCCACCAGATATTCAATTTCATCATCCGAGAGCGCCAGACCCAGATCCTGATTGGCGTTGCGCAACGCGGCTTCACCGCCCTCCAGTACATCTACCTGGATAAACGCAGTAGGTTCCGCAAGCTTGAAAAGGCAGGTTGCATCATCCGCATCGGCCAATACGGTCTCGGTCATGCGATCGTGCAGCAGGGCCGCCGCCTCGACGAATTGGTCGCTGTCTAGGGGAGCGCCATCGATACTCAGGTAGTAGGCGATACCCCGCTCCAGCCGTTGCACCTTCTTCAGACCGCAATGATGCGCGATATCGGTCGCCTTAGTGGACCAGGGAGACAGGGTACCCGGTCTCGGTACTACCAGAAGCAAGGTGCCCACCGGCTCCGAGGTAGGCAGCGCCGGCCCGTATCTCAGAAGGGTTTCGAGCACCTCCTGTTCATTGGCTTCCAAGGACTGCTCGATGTTTGCAAAATGAAGAAACTGAGCGGCCAGTTTGACCGGCGCCCGTAGCCTTTCGCACAGCCGGGTCGTGAGTTTCTGGAGACGGAAATCGGAAAGTGCTGGCGCACCACGGAGAATCAACATCGTAGAGCCTTTATCCTGGGACTTGAGAAGGACCTATGATACTCGAATAAACAGAAGAAATGGCAATCCAACCACATGGTTCGGCGCTGCCTGCTGATTCTTATGCGGGAGACCCCGGGTGACGACATCGGATTCCATACAAAGGACTGTAGAATCGGAACAACTCCGTGAGAAATGGGGACCTAGTGTAGTGTCTCATACTAATGAGCGTTTATAGAGGCTCGCACGGGCCCCAAGGCAAGGCGCCACGCGCCTAGCGGCCAATGGCTTGGCGTCTCGCTATAATCGCGTATTAGTATGAGACACTACACTAGCACTGAAAATGTGACCCAGCTCAAAATGCACGCCCCAGGAAACAAGATTTTCGTTCAATTGATTAATCTCAATGACCTAATTAAACGTTGGTGATGAAATACATCTCAAGTCGTTCTGAAAGCATTTTCAGTCGGCTTATCTCCTCCATCCTCCTTTGGTATAGCCGCTTCGACAAAGTGACGAAGCGGTATTTTTCTACCTCGCTTTGGAACATCCCACTCCGTTGCGTCTTGCCCTCCATCCGCTCACCGACCGTACATATGAATC
>JARRNW010000072.1:0-10585 GCA_037384565.1 Candidatus Thiodiazotropha sp. | reverse complement strand
ATTGAGCACAACAATGATGTGGGTGATAGGCAAGAAGCACTAATGGTGAATTTGCCTGTTACATCTCCCTCAGGCGGGATCAATTTCCTTGTCGGAAAAGTCGGTTCGTATTTGCTGCAACTTGAACTGAGCGCTATGCAGACTGAGGGACGGGGCGAGCTGATCTCCAGCCCGAGGGTAATCACTTCCGATCAGACACAGGCATCTATCAAGCAGGGTGTTGAAATTCCCTATCAGGAGGCCACCTCCAGTGGTGCAACAAAAGTCTCCTTTAAGGAAGCGCTGTTGAAACTGGATGTGACTCCGCATATCACCCCGGATGATAAAGTCCGTATGGATCTTGTGATCAATAAAGACAACCCTGATTTTTCTCGATCGGTGAACGGAGTTCCTCCGATTGATACACGAAGAATTGAAACAACCGTTTTGGTTGATAATGGGGAAACCGTCGTACTAGGTGGTGTGTTTGAGAGGAATAAATCGCACAGTCAGGAGAAGGTCCCATTTTTTGGTGACTTACCTTATGCGGGAGTGCTCTTTCGTCGCAATGAAAACATTGACAACAATAATGAATTATTGATTTTTGTGACCCCGAAGATTTTGAAAGACACGCTTACGATTCGGTAGGCCTCATTTATCAACAACATAGCCAAAAAGCGCGCCGTAAGGCGCGCTTTTTTTGGTTTTGTAGAGTATGGTTGGTTTTTGTATTTGACCTGGATCCGCGGGTTAATGAAAACTTTGCAAGGTAGGCTGGTGAACTCTCCAGGCCCAAAGCTGTGCAACACGAGAATCGGATCAGAGCATGAAAGTACACAACCTCTTTTTGATCGGTCCCATGGGTGCAGGAAAAACCACGGTTGGCCGCCAGTTGGCTGAGTACTACCATAAAGAATTCCTTGATTCGGATTTGGAGATCCAGCGGCGTACCGGGGTCGATATACCGACCATCTTCGAATTCGAGGGGGAGGCCGGGTTTCGTCATCGCGAACATGATGTCATCAGTGAGCTGACAGCCCGGGATGGGATCGTTCTGGCGACCGGTGGTGGCGCCGTGCTCAGAGACGAGAATCGAAAACTATTGTCTTCACGGGGCGTGGTTATCTATCTTCACTGTACCGCAGAGCAGCAATACGAGCGTACCCACCGGGACAAAAACAGACCCCTGCTGCAAACGGAGGACCCATTGACGAAACTCAAGCAGTTGCTGGAAGTTCGCGATCCCCTGTATCGGCAAGCGGCAGACCTATTGATCAGTACAGAAGGTCGCAATACCCAAGCTGTGGTTCAGGAAATCCGTAAACAAATTGAACTGCTCTCACCGAAGGCTGAGTGAAATTGAATAATGTTGAAAACAGTTTGATTGTCGATTTGGGTGAGCGCAGTTACCCGATCTTTATCGGCGAAGGCGTGCATACCGATACGGCGCATTTTCATGAGGCGATTCCCGGTCGTCAAGTCATGGTAGTAACCAATGAAACCGTGGCGCCACTGTATCTGGATACGACCCTGAAGGCGCTCGACGATTTCGAAGTGGCCACCTGTATTCTACCGGATGGGGAGCAGTACAAGACCCTCGATACGGTCAACCGTATCTACACCGCGCTGTTGGAGCGGCGTTTCACCCGGCAGGCAACTCTGGTTGCCCTGGGCGGAGGGGTTGTCGGGGACATGACCGGGTTTGCCGCGGCAACCTATCAGCGAGGCGTACACTTTATACAGGTGCCAACCACCCTGCTCTCCCAGGTGGATTCCTCGGTCGGAGGAAAGACCGGGGTGAATCATCCGCTGGGGAAGAATATGATCGGGGCCTTCTATCAGCCCCGTGTGGTATTGGCGGACACCGGGACCTTGCGCACCCTGGACGATCGACAGTTCGCTTCCGGCCTTGCCGAGGTGATCAAGTACGGACTGATCATCGATGAGGCGTTTGTTACCTGGTTGGAAACCAACATGACAGGGTTACTGGACCGGGATCCCGGGTTACTGGCCTATGCCATAAAACGCTCCTGCCAATGCAAGGCGGATGTGGTGGCAGCGGATGAGCGTGAATCCGGGCAACGGGCGCTACTCAATCTGGGGCATACCTTTGGCCACGCCATCGAGACCGGCATGGGCTATGGTGAATGGCTGCATGGTGAGGCGGTGGCTACCGGGATGTGCATGGCGGCGGATCTGTCCCGCCGGCTGGGCTGGCTCTCCGAAGAGGCCTGTGAGCGGGCTATCCGCTTGATTGAACAGGCGCGTCTGCCGGTAATCCCGCCCGAGACGTTGAGTGTCGACCGATTTCTGGAGCTTATGGCTGTGGACAAGAAGGTTCTGGATGGCCGACTGAGGTTGGTACTGCTCGAATCCATCGGTCGGTCGGTTGTGACCGACGTATTTGAGCGGGATTTGCTCGAACAGACTCTGGCGCAGTATGGGCGCTGACAGTAAGTTTATGTGGGGACGACAGTGACAGAGCCCAACGAGTTCTTTTCCACACCCGAGATCAGTGCCCACCTGGACTTGATACGGCATCTGATCGAAAACAGCGAATTGGTGCCTCTCGTCCGGGGGGCTTCAGGGAGCGGAAAGACCCTGCTTGCATCAAAACTGCAGCAGAGTGCCCCCGATGACTGGGTGGTTTGCCACTTCTCGGCAGACCCGACACTGCAGCCGGATCGCTTGCTGGCCTTCATTGCCCGTTGTAACGGGTTGCCCGATATTGCCGGAGAACTGTTGCAGCGCCTGGTGGCGCGTTTCGAGATCATGCGCAAGCGCGGCCGAATCCCCGTGGTGCTGGTGGATGATGCACAGATGCTTCCACCCACCAGTCTGATGACCCTGTTGAGACTCTTCGAGCGTCAGGTAGACGGCGTTCGACTGGTTAGCATCGTGTTGTTTGCCAATGAGCAGATCGATCACCTTTTAGCAACGCCCCAGTTACAGGTGATGTCACCTCAGGTGATCCAGGCGATCGATATGCCGGTACTGACCCTCCGCCAAGCGGTCGATTTCATGCACTTCGTGCTCAAAGGCGAGGGTTTGTCGGAACATTTTGCCCTGGATGATGGGAAATTGGCCCGGGCTCACAAGGAGACGGGTGGGGTGCCGGGTCTACTGGCCACGGAAATCCTTAATGATGTCGGGCGTAAGGGCGAAACCCAGGCGTCGATCTTCACCACCTATCGCCATCAGCTGGTCATGTACGGTGTGCCCCTGCTGACCGTGATTGTCCTGTTGTTACTGTTTCAGGGCCCCATCAACCGGATGTTTGAACCGGGCAGCCTCGCAGAGCAGAAGACCGAACCTTCTACGAATTCGGGAATCCAGACGGGTGAGCCAATCCGCCTGCCACTTCCCGCGGAGGGGGATACCCGGATCGCGAGTCTGCCGGGTAAGAAATCCCTGGGTGAGCCAGAGGTCGAGCGGGTCCCCCTCCGTCAGGTGTCGCCCTCTACGGTTGTTCCGGTACCACAGTCTGAGTCAATTTCGAACGAAACAGCAGCGCAGAGATCTACTCTCCCCAACAACACGGATCAAGTGCGCCAGACGGACCAGCAATCCAAACCGGTTACCCAGGACACACAACCGGCTGTTCAAGAGCCATCCCGAGTACAGGCTCCCTTGTCTGCGGATGCTGGGCGGGGCTCGGCACTGGCCGGGCAGACAGAGTCGCCGGAGTTGGCATCGGCAGTGAAACCCGAACCCGAATCGGTCGAGGAAGATACCCCGCTCGTCGAGAAAGCTCCGGATGTGCCTGTGGAGCCGGGGCCTGTTGATTCCCCGGAAATATCACTCGAGAAGACATCTCCTCCCGACAGCGTCGCCGCTGAGGCCCCACCTGTTCCGTTGGCTCAGATGGAGAAGGCCCCTGCACCTGCCGCAAAACCGGCGCCTGAGACGGTGTCACCCGGACTCAATTCACCGCTGGAGGACGCGCAAGAGTGGATTGCTGCTCAACCCTCTACAAACTACACCCTGCAGTTAGTTGCTGTAGAAAATATCGAGTCTTTACAGCGCTTTATAAGTACGCATGGACTGAAGGGGAAAGTGCATACCCACCAAACCCTGCGCAAGGGTGTGGCTTGGTATTCCCTGTTGTGGGGGAGTTTCAAGAGTCGTGATCTTGCACTTCAGGCACAAACGCAGCTTCCGGCCGCGATTCAGAAGAGTGGTGTCTGGGCCCGGAGTTTCGGGTCAATACGGTGATGAGCGCAGTGGCTAGTAGGGGCTTCTGACTTCCTAAATCAGCATTGGACACTACACTAAAGCTGCCATTGATGAATGCTATAGGAACAACAGTGTTGTCTTCGTCGCTGGCTTGAGAGTTAATTCTCAAGTATCCTATCTGGTTCTGCGATTCGAGCGGCCGTATGCGCCGCCGAACATTCCATGATTTCAGGTTATTGTCATGACCTTCGGCAGGGCAGGTATCCGGCTGGGGCGGGCAAAATGAGGTTTGTGAAATGAGCCACGGCGCTTTACCACCGAAACAGGGGCTTTATGATCCCGCCCATGAACATGATGCTTGCGGTGTTGGATTCGTTGCCAACATCAAAGGAGTCAAGACTCATAAAACGGTCCAGCAGGGGCTGGGAATACTGGAACGATTGACCCATCGCGGCGCGGTTGGCGCCGATCCCAAGGCCGGTGACGGCGCTGGCATTCTGATTCAGATTCCGGATGAGTTCTTTCGCGCCGAATCCGGCTGCGATCTACCTCCGATTGGCGACTACGCCATCGGGATGGTGTTTCTACCACAAAATAATACGAGTCGCGCGGCTGTTGAACAGGCCGTCGAAACCTATGTCACCGCCGAAGGCCAGCAGCTGTTGGGTTGGCGCGATGTCCCGGTCGACAACAAGGGTCTGGGCTACAGTGTGATTCCCACCGAGCCGGTGGTGCGCCAGGTGTTCGTCGGCCGCGGCGCCGGCTGTGCCGATCAGGACGCCTTCGAACGCAAGCTGTTCGTGATTCGCAAGCAGATCGAAAACAAGATTGATGATTCCGAGCTGGAAGGCAAAAACGACTTCTATTTCGCCTCCTTCTCATCCCGCACCCTGGTCTACAAGGGCATGTTGTTGGCCGATCAGGTGGGTGAGTACTATCGGGACCTGAGCGACGAACGTATGACCTCCGCGCTGGCTCTGGTGCACCAGCGTTTCTCCACCAACACCTTCCCCACCTGGGATCTTGCACACCCGTTCCGCATGATCGCGCACAATGGGGAGATCAACACCCTGCGGGGCAATGTGAATTGGATGCGCGCGCGCAAACACTCCATGGCCTCCGATGTTTTGGGGGATGACCTGGAGAAGATCTGGCCGTTGATCCCTGAGGGGCAGTCCGATTCGGCCTGTTTCGACAACGCCCTGGAGCTGCTGGTAGCCGGTGGTTACAGCCTGGCCCATGCCATGATGATGCTGATCCCGGAAGCCTGGGGGGGCAACAAGCTGATGGACAACGAGCGGCGTGCCTTCTACGAGTACCATGCCGCACTGATGGAGCCCTGGGACGGTCCCGCCGCGGTGGCCTTCACCGATGGGCGGCAGATCGGCGCCACCCTGGACCGTAATGGTCTACGTCCGGCCCGCTACCTGATCACCGACGATGACCTGGTGGTGATGGGTTCGGAAATGGGCGTGCTCGAAATCCCGGAGGAGAAGATCATCAAAAAGTGGCGTCTGCAGCCCGGCAAGATGTTTCTCATCGACCTGGAGCAGGGACGGATCATCGACGACGCGGAGATCAAGGCGGATCTGGCCAAGGCCAAGCCCTACCAGGACTGGCTGGACCAGACCCAGATCCATCTGGATGCCCTGCCGGCCGATGTGGCGCCGATGGCGCCCAATGACAAGGATCTGCTGAATGCCCAGCAGGCCTTCGGTTACAGCCAGGAGGATATCAAGTTCCTGCTGACCCCCATGGTCCTGACCGGCCAGGAAGCCACGGGTTCGATGGGGGCGGACAACCCTCCGTCGGTACTCTCGTTGCGTGCCAAGCATCTGTCCACCTATTTCAAGCAGAACTTCGCCCAGGTTACCAATCCGCCGATCGACCCGATCCGTGAAGAGCTGGTGATGTCCCTGGTGAGCCTGATCGGCCCCCGGCCGAATCTGCTCAATATGGCCGACGCAGGTGAATACATGCGCCTGGAGGTCTGCCAGCCGGTATTGACCAACGAAGACCTGGAGCGGATTCGGCACATCGAAGACAACACCGGTGGGGCCTTCCGCACTAAGACCTTGCATATGGTCTACCCCGCCGGGGACGGCGTGGCGGGCATGCAGGGAGCCCTCGCTGCCTTGTGCGAGCTAGCCGAGAGCAGGGTCCGTGAAGGCTACAACATCCTGATCCTGTCCGATCGCAAGGTGGATGCGGACAACATCGCCATCCCGGCGCTACTGGCCACCTCCGCCGTGCATCACCACCTGATCCGCAAGGGGCTGCGTACCGAATCTGGCCTGGTGGTGGAGACCGGCGGTGCTCTTGAGGTGCACCACTTCGCCACCCTGGCGGGTTACGGCGCAGAGGCCGTCAATCCTTATCTGGCCTTCGACACCATCCAGGCCATGCTGTCGGGGCTGTCGGACCCCCTCGATTTCCTCGAGGCGCAGACGCGCTATATCAAAGCCGTTGGCAAGGGCCTGAAGAAGGTGATGTCGAAGATGGGCATCTCCACCTACCAATCCTATTGCGGGGCGCAGATCTTCGATGTGGTCGGTCTCTCGACCCGCTTCATAGAGGACTATTTCACAGGTACCACCACCACCATCGAGGGGGCTGGACTGGAAGAGGTCGCCACCGAGGCGGTGAAGTGGCATGAAAAGGCCTATGGCGATCAGCAGATCTATCGTAATCACCTGGACGTGGGTGGCGACTATGCCTACCGCATGCGGGGGGAGGATCATAACTGGACGCCTCAGACCATCGCCAAGTTGCAGCATGCGGTACGCAGCAACGACTGGAAGACCTACCAGGACTTCGCCGATGCGATCAACAACCAGAACGAAATCCTGTTGACCCTGCGTGGCCTGTTCGAGTTCAAGAAGGCCGATACCCCGGTGCCTTTGGACGAGGTGGAACCGGCCAGCGCGATCGTCAAGCGTTTCGCCACCGGCGCCATGTCGTTCGGCTCGATCTCCTACGAGGCCCACTCCACCCTGGCCAAGGCGATGAACCGCATCGGCGGCAAGTCGAATACCGGCGAGGGGGGTGAAGAGCCCGAACGTTTCACTCCGCTGGCGGACGGTTCCCGCAATCCTGAGCGCTCCGCCATCAAGCAGGTGGCCTCCGGGCGTTTCGGCGTAACCACCGAATATCTGGTTAACGCGGATGATATCCAGATCAAGATGGCCCAGGGCGCCAAACCCGGGGAAGGCGGCCAGCTGCCTGGTCACAAGGTGAACCAGCAGATCGCCCGGGTGCGTCACTCCACTCCTGGGGTGGGACTGATCTCACCGCCGCCGCATCACGACATCTACTCCATCGAGGATCTGGCGCAACTGATCCATGATCTGAAAAACGTCAATCCGAATGCCCGGATCTCGGTCAAGCTGGTCTCTGAAGTGGGTGTGGGTACCGTGGCGGCGGGCGTCTCCAAGGCCCACGCGGACCATGTGACCATCGCCGGCTATGACGGCGGTACCGGAGCCAGCCCTCTCACCTCCATCAAGCATGCCGGTTCCCCCTGGGAGATCGGTCTCGCTGAAACCCATCAGACCCTGGTGCTTAACCAGCTGCGCGGGCGTATCGCGGTGCAGGCGGATGGCGGCATGCGTACCGGCCGGGACGTAGTCATCGCGGCCCTGCTGGGGGCCGACGAGATCGGTTTCGCAACCGCGCCGCTGATCGCGGAAGGCTGTCTGATGATGCGTAAATGCCATCTCAACACCTGTCCGGTGGGTATTGCGACCCAGGATCCGGAGCTGCGTAAGCGCTTTACCGGCAGCCCCGATCATGTGGTGAACTATTTCTTCTTCGTCGCCGAGGAGGCGCGCAAGCTGATGTCCGAGCTGGGTTTCAGAACCTGGAACGAGATGGTCGGCCAGAGCGATCGCCTCGACATGCGCAAAGCGATCAGCCACTGGAAGGCCAGAGGTCTCGACTACTCCCGCCTGCTGCGCAAGCCGGAAGCGGGGGAGGGTGTGGCCATCTACAACTGTGAGACTCAGGATCATGGTCTCGACAAGGCCAAGGACTTGGAGCTGATCAAACGGGCCAAACCCGCCCTGGAATCCGGCGAGGCGGTGAAGATCGATATCGATATTCACAACTACAACCGGACCTTTGGCGCGATGCTCTCCGGACGGGTGGCCGAGAAGTACGGATTCAAGGGCCTGCCGGATGACACGATCTACATCAAGGTGAACGGTACTGCCGGTCAGTCCTTCGGCGCCTGGGTGGCCAAGGGCGTGACCATCGAGCTGGCCGGTGAAGGCAACGACTATGTGGGCAAAGGCCTGTCGGGGGGACGCCTGGTGGTCTATCCGCCGGAGAACTCGAAGATCGGTAAGGCGGAAGATAACATCATCGTGGGCAACACGGTGCTCTACGGGGCTATTGCCGGCGAGTGTTACTTCCGCGGCGTGGCCGGTGAGCGTTTCGGCGTGCGCAATTCCGGGGCCACTGCGGTCATCGAGGGCGTGGGTGATCACGGTTGTGAATACATGACCGGCGGTGTTGTGGTTTGCCTGGGTCCCACCGGGCGCAATTTCGCTGCGGGGATGTCCGGCGGTATCGCCTATGTGTTGGATGAGGTCGGCGACTTCAAGGATCACTGCAACATGGCCCAGGTAGAACTGGAGCCGATCTCCGACGAGGACAAGGCCCTTGAGGCGCTGGATCATCAGGGCGGGGATCTGGAAACCCATGGCCTCGTGGACCTGAGCCACGACATGACGCGATACGATGCGTTGCGCTTGAAGCAGTTGATCGCGCAACATCTGCACTACACCAACTCCGAGGTTGCGAAGCGGATCCTGGATAACTGGGAAGCCATGCTGCCGAAGTTCGTCAAGGTCATGCCGGTTGAATATCGCCGGGCCTTGCAGGAGATGCAGGCGCAGAAGAACGATAACCCGGTCGCCAGTCAGGGGGGTGTTTGATTATGGGTAAACCAACAGGATTCAAAGAGATCGATCGCCAGGACCGGACCTATGCCCCGGTCGCCGACCGTATCGCCCACTACCAGGAGTTCGTAATCCCCCTGAGTGACCCTAACGTCAGTCAGCAGGGTGCCCGTTGCATGGATTGCGGGATTCCTTTCTGCCATCAGGGGTGCCCGGTCAACAACATCATTCCCGATTGGAACGACCTGGTCTACCGAAGTGACTGGGAGGCGGCCATCGAGGTGCTTCATAGCACCAACAACTTCCCGGAGTTCACCGGGCGGATCTGCCCGGCCCCCTGTGAAGCGGCCTGCACCCTGAATCTCAACGACACCCCGGTGACCATCAAAACCATCGAGTACAGCATCATCGAGAAGGCCTGGCAGGCGGGTTGGGTAAAACCTCAGATCGCCAAGCACAAGAGTGGCAAGCGGGTCGCCGTGGTGGGCTCGGGGCCTGCCGGTATGGCCGCATCCCAGCAGCTCGCCCGGGCCGGCCACAACGTGGTGCTGTTCGAGAAACAGAACCGGATCGGCGGTTTGTTGCGATATGGGATTCCCGACTTCAAGCTCGACAAAAAGGTCATCGACCGGCGTATGGCGCAGATGCGCACTGAAGGGGTTGAGTTCAAGACCAGTATCCACGTAGGGGTCGATGTCCAGGGCAAGCAGTTGCTGGACGAATTCGATGCCATCGTTTTGACCGGCGGATCCGAAAAGCCTCGGGATCTGCCGATCCCCGGCCGGGAGCTCAATGGCGTGCATTTCGCCATGGACTTCCTGCGCAGAAACAGCCACCGGGTGCAGGGCGACCAAGTGGATGATTTCATCTCCGCGGCGGGCAAGCATGTGGTGGTGATCGGTGGTGGGGATACCGGTTCCGACTGCATCGGCACCTCCAACCGGCATGGCGCGGCTTCGGTGACTCAGCTTGAGATCCTGCCAAAGCCCCCGGAGAAAGAGGAGAAAGGCACCACCTGGCCGGACTGGCCCAACAAGATGCGCACCTCAAGTTCCCAGGAGGAGGGGTGCGAGCGGATGTGGCAGGTGGCGACCAAATCGTTCATCGATGACGGAAACGGCAATCTGGCCGGTGTGAAGTGTGTCCAGGTCTCCTGGGAGAAGGATTCCGCCGGTAACTGGAAGATGGAAGAGGTCGCGGGATCGGAGTTCGAGCTCAAGGCTGATCTGGTAACCCTCGCCATGGGATTCGTCCATCCGGTACACGAAGGCCTGCTCGAAGAGCTGGGAGTCGAGCTGGACGGACGGGGTAATGTCAAGGCGGCCACCGAAGGCGCCTCGGCCTACAAGACCTCCATCGACGGGGTTTTTACGGCGGGTGATATGCGTCGCGGACAGTCCCTGGTGGTCTGGGCGATCCGGGAAGGGCGGCAATGTGCCCGTGCGGTGGACGAGTACCTGATGGGCACCACGGATCTCCCACTCTGCTGATCGCCCACCCGGTACCCGCAAGGGTACCGGGTTGATAAA
>JARRNW010000071.1:0-11920 GCA_037384565.1 Candidatus Thiodiazotropha sp. | reverse complement strand
GTCGGTCTGCTGACCACCATCGGCCTGTCATCAAAGAATGCCATCCTGATCGTTGAGTTCGCCAAGGCACTGTACGACCAGGGCATGGACCTGACCCAATCCGCGTTAGAAGCGGCGCGCATGCGTCTAAGGCCCATCATCATGACCTCCATGGCCTTCATCCTGGGAGTGCTGCCTCTCGCCACCAGCACCGGTGCCGGCGCGGTAAGCCGTCAGGCTATTGGTACCGGAGTTATTGGCGGAATGCTCTCAGCGACCTTCCTGGCGATCTTCTTCGTACCGCTGTTTTATGTGCTGGTGATGAAACTCAGCCTCTCCCTGAAGGGTGGATCGACAGCAAATGATTAAGGATCGAGATTCTCAATACTAAGAACCTCAAGCGTCGAAAAAAATCCGCGATGCGGTGACCGGCAATCTGATTGAACTCGACGACAGACCCGATAGACAATCCCATCCAAATGAGCTGAACCAAAGGATCGGCCAAATCGATGCCGATCTGGATCAGTTGCGCAGCACCCTGACATCAACCAATCAAGATCTTCTGGAAAAACTCTCTCTGCTCAACGACACCCGGGAAATGGCCCAGGCTATTGAGGCGTTGCAGATAACCTCGGAGGTACATACCACCCAGATCGCAGAACTGAAGCAACTTACCCAGGACAAGGATACCGAACAACAGAACAAGATCGCGGCAATCAACAGAAACTCTATAAGCTGGCGGAGCGATACAGCCGCTACTTGAAGCAGAATCTGGCATACGTCCCCGTGCAGACCGGGAAATCACAAGGTTATGCTCTCCTTTACGGACCATTCACCTCGGAATCCGAGGCAAAGTCGAGCTTGTTCAAACTGCCTCGGTTCATTGACGGACAAAGGCCAAAAGCCTACCCGACCGATCAAATTCAGGAATATCAGAACAACAATACGAAATGACCTTTAAGGTCACAGAATAATAACAATTGGGTTAACGCCTTCGTGCGAGAACAAAATAGTTGCTAAGGGGGATTGCCCAATCCTGGTAAATCTATTCCAACCCCATTAACACCCGCACATGCGCCTCGACACTGCGGCCCAGGGAACTGTTGTCGTAACCGCCTTCCAGCATCGATACGATGCGACCTTGCGCATAAAGGTTCGCCAGCTCACGGATTTGTTCGGTCACCCAGCGGTAGTCCGCCTCGGTGAGGCTTACACCGGACATATCGTCCTCCGCATGGGCATCGAAACCCGCTGAGACGAAAAACATCTGTGGCTTGAAGTGATGTAATGAAGGCAACCATATTTGAGTAACCGCATCCCGAAACTCGGCACTCCTAGCAGTCGGGGATTCTGTGTCTATGGGAATGTCGCGGTGGGCGCGGCCCATGCCTTGGATCACTATGGGCTTGAACGAGTGGCGATCCTTGATTTCGATGTACATCACGGCAATGGCAGTGAGGACAGCGAAATCAAGGATCGCCACACGTTCAAGCCCATAGTGATCCAAGGCATGGGCCGCGCCCACCGCGACAGTCCCATAGACACAGAATCCCATGGTGCGCATCCGCTCGGCGTGATGCCCGGGTGGGCGTATGGCGCAGAAGGCATTCTGAATATCCTCCTGCATGATCAGATCAACGGCCTTGATGGCAGCGCCCGCGGCGCGTTTGGCGGCCTTCAGACTCCCAGGTCCGACAACTGTGTCCGGGTCCAGGTATGCAAGACCCGATTCAGGCATCAGGCGCTTCACCTGATCGAGGTAGGCGGTATCGTGACAGCGCAACAGCTGTTCCCGGGTCACCTCTGGGGCATCATAGTGACGCAGAAAGTCATAAAGTTGGGCCGCCATCAGGCGATCATCGATGGCCTGCAACCGGGAAGGACTCTCCGGGTGACCCTCGCCGGTATCATGGAGCAGGCAATCCGGGTGGGTAATGTAGGCTGTTTTCAAAAGCAACTCCCAATCAGCAAAGACTCTAATAAGGTAAACTTGTGCTGAGACACGCCGTTATAGTGAGAACACAATCGAGTCATCATTTTGCGCTATCATTGCAGACTATCACAAAGTGCCATAATGCGTTTCCTTGGTAAAACCACTTCCCGAACACCCTCAAGGTGTTCATAGGCAGGAACTGATGCAATCACACTACCTGAGTCCCCTTTTTGCCCCTAAGAGTGTCGCCATGTTTGGCGCCAGCGAGAGAAAAAACTCCGTTGGCGAAGTGGTGTTTCGCAACCTGATCACCTCCGGATTCAAAGGCGAGGTCTATGCCATCAATCCGAAACATGGCCAGATTCAAGGCGTCAAAGCCTACAAGAACATAGCCGACATCGCCAAACCGGTGGAACTGGCAGTGGTTGCCACTCCCGCTAAAACGATTCCCGCGATCGTGGAGGCCTGCGGTCAGCATGGCGTGAAGACCATGATCATCCTTTCCGCCGGATTCCGCGAATCCGGCCCGGAGGGACGCCGACTCGAAGACCGGGTCGTGGAAGTGGCCAAGGAGTTTGGCATCCGCTTCATCGGCCCCAACTGCCTGGGCCTGATCCGTCCCGACCGGGGCATCAATATCACCTTCGGCAACAACAATGCCCGGCCCGGCAACCTTGCCCTGGTCTCCCAGTCCGGTGCGATCTGCACCGCGATTCTCGACTGGGCGGAAATTAACGACATCGGTTTCTCCACGGTCATATCCACCGGCATCTCCGCGGATCTGGATTTTGGTGACTATCTGGACTTTCTGGTCTCAGACCCGAAGACCGATAGCATTCTGCTCTACATCGAAGGCATCAAAGACGCCCGTCGCTTCATGAGCGGACTGCGTGCCGCGGCGCGCATTAAACCGGTCATTGTCCTCAAGGTGGGACGCCACGCGGCGGGCGCGGAGGCCTCCATGTCCCACACCGGGGCGCTGGTGGGCTCGGACGAAACCTTTTCAGCCGCCCTTTCCCGTTCCGGCGTGTTGCGCGTGGAGACCATCACCCAACTATTTTCCGCGGCCAAGGCCCTGTCATCCCGCTACCGGGTTTTCGGCGATCGGCTGGCGATCATCACCAATGGCGGCGGCCCCGGTGTGATGGCGGCGGACCGGGCCTCCGACCTGAATATCGAACTGACAAAATTCAGCGAAGACACCATCAAAAAACTCAACGAGGTGCTCCCCGAGGTCTGGTCTCACGGCAACCCGGTGGACATCATCGGTGAGGCGCCCCCGGAACGCTACCGCGCAGCGGTGGATATCTGCCTCAAGGACCCGGGCGTGGACGGCACCATCGTCATACTCACCCCCCAGGCCATGACCCAACCCAACGAAGTGGCGATGGAATTGATCGACCTGGCGGACTCTCATACCAAACCGATTCTGACCAGTTGGATGGGAGGTAATCAGGTCCATGGCGCCCGCAAACTGTTCAACAACGCCAAGCTGCCCAGTTTCCGCACCCTGGAAAACGCGGTGGACGCCTTCTTCTACCTCTCCTCCTATCAAAAGAACCAGCGTCTGCTGCTGCAGACCCCGGCAAAGAGTTCCCGGCGCCACATTCAACCGGACACCGAAGGGGCCCGCCTGATCATCGAGAGCGCTCTGTCCGAACAGCGCAAGGTGCTTACCGAACCGGAGTCCTTCGCCCTGCTGGGCGCCTTCCGTATCAACTCTGTGCGTAACGGCATCGCCCGCTCTGCTAACGAGGCGCTGATTCTGGCTGAATCTATCGGCTTTCCGGTGGCGATGAAGATCTACTCCCCGGACATCTCCCATAAATCCGACGCCGGCGGCATCCGCCTGAACATCAGTACCGCCCAGGTAGTGCGCACCACCTATCGGGATCTGATCGACCAGGTCAAGGAGACCCGCCCGGAGGCAAAGATCGAAGGCGTGACCGTCGAGCAGATGTACCAGAGTCCGAACGGCCGGGAACTGCTCATCGGTATCGTCAGGGATCCGGTGTTCGGGCCGGTGATCAGCTTCGGTAGCGGCGGCACCACGGTAGAGGTGATGGGGGATTCCGCCATCGCCCTGCCCCCGCTCAACCGCAGTCTCGCCAGTGACCTGATCAGCCGCACCAAGGCGTCGAAGATGCTCGGACAGTTCCGACACATGCCGGCGGCGAATGTAGAGGCCCTGATCGATGTATTGTTGCGGGTCTCCAGCATGGCCTGCGAACTACCCTGGATCCAGGAGATGGATATCAACCCGCTGATCCTTGACGATCAGGGCGCGGTCGCGGTGGACGCCCGTATCCGGGTCGATTTCCCGCGTCCCTCGACGGATCCCTATCATCACCTGGCAATCCACCCTTACCCTGTGAACCTGATCAGCCGTTACCAACTACCCAACGGGATCAACGTGGTAATCCGTCCAATCCGCCCGGAGGATGCCGACCTGGAGCAGATCTTTACCCGTCAGCTCTCCGACGAGTCCAAGTACTTCCGTTACATGAGCTCCATCCACGAGCTCACCCCGGAGATGCTGATCCGCTTCACCCAGATCGATTATCACAACGAGATGTCCCTCATCGCTGTCACCGAGGACACCCACCACGAGGTCGAACTGGGCGTCGCCCGCTATGTCACCAACCCGGATAAGAAAAGTTGCGAATTCGCCCTGGTGGTCTCGGATCAGTGGCAGCGTCAGGGAATCGGTCACAAACTGATGCACTCGCTCATGGAAATTGCCCGCGACAGAGGACTCGACCGAATGGAAGGCGAAGTGTTGAGCAACAATGTGAAGATGCTCGAACTGATGCGCTCTCTCTACTTCACCATCACCACATCACCGGATGACAGCAGTATCAAGCAGGTGGTGATCGATCTATAGGAGCGTGTAGCCTAGTGTCTCATACTAATACGCGATTATAGCGTAACGCCAAGGGCACTTCCTTCGGGCGCGTGCCGCCGGGAGGAGTGGCACAGGGATGTGCCGTTTACGGACCTAAGGATGGAATGGCGGGCCCTTTCCAAACAGGACAACACAAAAAAGCCGCATGACCCGAAGGTCACGCGGCTTTTCATATCCCGTAGGAAAACTGTGAAAAGTGTCAGATCTTCTCTTTGATGCGGGCGGCTTTACCGGTACGACCACGCAGGTAGTAGAGTTTGGCCCGGCGTACGTCACCCCGACGAGTGACTTTCACGGATGCCACGGTGGGGCTGAAGGTCTGGAAGACACGCTCGACGCCTTCACCATGGGACATCTTGCGTACCGTGAAGGCCGAGTTGAGGCCACGGTTGCGTTTGGCGATAACGACACCTTCGAAGGCCTGCAGACGCTCACGTTCACCTTCTCTGACACGCACCTGAACAACCACGGTATCACCTGGGCCAAAGTCCGGAACCTCACGGTCCATCTGCTCGGCTTCGAGATCTGCGATGATATTGCTCATGGTCTATTGCTCCTGTGTTTGCTCCGCGTCTCCCGACGCAGCAATGATTTCTGCTAAATAGGTCTCTTCTTCCGCGCTCAGCTTACGATCTTTCAACAGATCAGGGCGACGCGTATGAGTGCGACTCAGTGCTTGCTGCAAACGCCAGCGGCGTATCGCTTCGTGGTTGCCGCTTTGCAGCACAGCGGGCACCGACATCGAATCAATCTCATCCGGACGGGTATAGTGGGGACAATCCAGCAACCCATCCATAAACGAATCCTGTTGCGCGGACTCCGCATCCCCCAGCGCTCCCGGGAGGAGGCGAATCACGGAATCCAACACTACCATTGCGGCCAGCTCGCCGCCGCTCAGCACATAGTCCCCGATGGACCACTCTTCATCGACGTAGCGCTCGATGACACGTTCGTCGATGCCTTCGTAGCGGCCGGCGATCAGCAGCAACGGCTTGTTACCTTCCGCGATCGCCCGGGCCTGGCATTGGCTGAAGCGACGCCCCTGGGGACTCAGGTAGACAACCCGGGGATTTCCCGCCTCGGCGCACGCCGACTCGATCGCCTGCTGCAGGGGTTGGTATTTCATAACCATCCCCGGGCCGCCCCCGTAGGGCCGGTCATCCACGGTTCTGTGGACATCCGAGGTATAGTCCCTGGGATTCCAAAGTTCCAGTTGCGCCAGTCCCCGCGCGATGGCGCGGCCTACCACGCCTTCCGACTTCAGCGCCTCGAACATGCCGGGCATCAGCGTGATGACATCGAAACGCATCGTGCTTCAGAAATCCGGATCCCAGTCCACCGTGAGCAGGCCATCCTGCAGATCAATGGATTTGACCGCCATCCCCAAGGTATAGGGGATCAGGCGTTCACGCTCTCCCTTGACCACCAGCACATCGTTCGCACCGGTTTCAAAGAGGTACGAGACCACGCCCAACTCGATCCCTTGCAGATTCACGACCCGCAATCCTTCCAGGTCGCTCCAGTAATATTCACCATCCGCCAGGGCTGGCAGCTGCTCCCGCCGGATCGCGATATCGCTACCCAACAGAGAGGTTGCCTGATCCCGGTCGTCATAACCTTCCAGGTGGGCCACCACACTCTTGCCCTGGCGCTGCCCTGCGGCGACCCGGAAGGGTTGCCAGTTGCCGTCCCGCATCAGGTACCAGACCTTGTAGTCCAGGATCCCCTCTCTCGGCGCGGCATGGGAATAGATCTTTAGCCAGCCCTTAACACCGAACAGACCGGACACCCGGCCCATCAGGATCATTTCATCCTGCGACACGGTCCCGGTCCATCAATGGCAGGCGAAGGACGAGACTGCCGATCGAATCAGGCAGCCTGCTTCTCAGCTTGCTTCTCAGCCTGTTTGATCAGGGCGTTGACTCGCTCGCTGGGCTGCGCACCCTGGGTGACCCAGTGCTGCAGGCGATCCATGTCGATGCGCAGTTCCTCTTCGCCACCGACCGCGATCGGATTGAAGAAACCCAGACGTTCGATATAGCGGCCGTCCCGGGGACTGCGGCTGTTGGTGACCACGATGTGGTAGAAAGGACGCTTCTTAGCGCCAGTTCTCGACAGGCGTATGCTTACCATTATGTATCCTTAGAAATTCACTGGCACGCCGGAAACCCGGCTGCGGGAAACCGCGTATTATAGCCATATTTGGTTTGATGTGAAGACCCTGGAGGCAGATGTAAGTACGATTTTTGATGCCGAAGGTCCCAGGCCATGAGCCCGGTTCTGCCCAGGCGCCATTCACCGAATATAACTCTCTGATATATCTATTAAAATGGAAATCCACCACCAGGCGGCATGCCACCTGGTAGGCGTCCCGCCATACCCCGAAGCATCTTTTTCATTCCCCCGCCCTTCATCTTTTTCATCATTTTCTGCATCTGGGTGAACTGCTTGAGCATTTTGTTCACATCCTGAACCTGGGTTCCGGACCCAGCGGCAATGCGACGTTTGCGGGAACCTTTGATCACCGCGGGAAAGCTCCGTTCATGGGGTGTCATGGAGTTGATAATGGCGATCAGCCGGTTGATCTCCTTGTCATTGACCTGGTTTTTTACGTGATCAGGCAGTGCGCCGACCCCGGGCAACTTGTCCAGCAGGCCGCTCATGCCCCCCATATTAGCCATCTGCAGCATCTGTTCACGAAAATCCTCGAGATCGAAACCCTTACCCTTCTGCAGTTTTTTCGCCAATTTGGCGGCTTTATCCTGATCGACTTTACGGCTGACCTCCTCAACCAGGGTGAGCACATCGCCCATGCCGAGGATACGCGAGGCAATCCGCTCCGGATGGAAGGGCTCCAGGGCGTCGGTCTTCTCACCGACACCGATGAATTTGATCGGTTTGCCGGTGATCTGACGGATCGAAAGGGCCGCACCACCCCGGGCGTCACCGTCGGCCTTGGTGAGGATCACACCGGTCAGGGGCAGTGTGTCGTTGAAGGCCTTGGCGGTGTTCGCCGCGTCCTGACCGGTCATGCTGTCCACCACGAACAGGGTCTCGATGGGATTGAGCACCTGATGAAGCTGCTTGATCTCGTCCATCATCTGACCGTCCACGTGCAGACGGCCCGCGGTGTCCACGATCAGTACATCGGCAAACTCCCGTTTCGCCACATCCACTGCACGCCGGGCAATTTTCACCGGCTTCTCATCCCCCTGGGAGGGAATGAAGTGGGCCTCCACCTCCCGGGCCAGGGTCTGCAACTGCTCGATGGCCGCGGGACGGTAAACATCGCAGCTGACCACACTGATCTTCTTTTTCCCCTGCTGCTGAAGCCAGCGGGAGAGTTTCGCCACGCTGGTGGTCTTACCGGAACCCTGCAGGCCCGCCATGAGGATCACCGCCGGAGGCTGGGCATTGAGGTTGAGCGAAGCGTTGGCCTCACCCATCATCTGGACCAGTTCGTCATTGACGATCTTGATGAAGGTCTGACCCGGGGTCAGGCTCTTGAGAACGGTTTCTCCCATGGCCTTCAACTTGACCTGTTCGACGAACTCCCGCACCACCGGCAGGGCCACGTCGGCCTCCAGCAGGGCCATGCGTACCTCGCGCAGGGTCTCTTTGATGTTGTCATCGCTCAGGCGTCCCTGACCGCGCAGGTTATCGAGGACCTTACCGAGTCTCTGTGTCAGATTGTCGAACATGGTTTATCCGTGGTGTTGGCAGAAACAAGCGGTTGATTATATACCAGCCTGTCCCGTGGGGTGTAACCCGTCACCAGGCGCGCCTGGCGTTGACGATTAATAACGAGGCAGGCCGCAGAGAGTTGCAAAGGACATTTAGCCCACTCCTCGTACACATTCCCGCGAATACGGGAATGCAGAGTAGAAGGTCGGGTACCGTATGGGTCACTTCCTGCGGAGCGCGACCGGAGACCTGGGGGCTCACTGATATCACACTCTGGCATGAGACAGTACACCGGCGTGGCCAAATATGCGAATATCGCCCTGTTCTCCATCAGACAAGAGGTATATTCGGTCTTGATCGCTCTTCTCGCCATCATCGTCTATCTGGCGGCCGGCCTGGTCATCGCGTTACGCCTGTTCAATTCCGGCTTGAGCACACGACTGCCCCGCGCCCTGGGGCTGGGACTGGGTTTTGCCGGGGTGATACTGCACGCGGTACCCCACTACCTGAACCTGGTTTCCGCCTCGGGCTTCAACATGGGCATCTTCAATGCCCTGTCACTGATTGCCTGGACCATTGTGCTGCTGCTCATGGTTTCCAGCCTCACCAAACCGGTTGAGAACCTGGGCATCGTGATCATGCCGCTCGCGGCGTTGTCCATTTTTCTGGAACATCGCTATCAGACGGTCCACTTCCTCACCGACCAGTTCTCCACCGGCCTTACGTTCCACATCCTGGTGTCCATGCTCGCCTACAGCCTGTTTACCCTGGCCAGTGTGCAGGCGATCCTGCTGGCGATTCAGGATCACTATCTGCGCCAACGCCACCCGGGGGGATTCATTCGCGCCCTGCCCCCGCTGCAGACCATGGAGAGCCTGCTGTTCGAAATGATCGCAGTGGGATTCGTGCTACTGACCCTGGCGCTGCTCTCTGGGTTTGCCTTTCTGGAGAACATGTTCGAACAGCATCTGGCCCATAAGACCATTCTCTCGATTATCGCCTGGGTGGTTTTCGGCACCCTGCTGTGGGGCCGCTACCGTTTTGGCTGGCGGGGACAGATGGCCCTGATCTGGACCTTGAGCGGATTCGTGGTTTTGATGCTGGCCTATTTCGGAACCAAGGTGGTGCTGGAGTTGATTCTGACCTGAAGCGCTCAGTCGTGGGACTGTTTGAGGTAGGCTGCGACAGCGGTCCGTCCCTGCTTAAGCTGGCGCCCCATTTTCAACATCGGACTCCGAGCCTCCCTGCAAACCCTGAGCGCTTGTTCGTTGAGCGACAGGATCTCCTCTAATCGATCCCGATAGTCCGCGAAGAAAGGCTGAGATTCCAGGTTATTGAAAAGGGATTTCAGAATCGGCATTCTCTCCTGATCGAGCTTCGCCATCTCGCCCCATTCCGATTCCCGAGCGAGATTCAGAATGCGCTGGCTCAGGTCGAGTGCCCGATCGAGATTTTCATGAAACTGAGACATAACCCAGTGTTACAGATCCCTGATGGTCTCTTTGATATTGGGTGAATTCTGAATGGCTTCTGGCATAGCGTCCCAGGCGCTCTTGACCTCTTTGAGCAGTGAGGCCACTTCATCCAGGGCTTCCACATTCTGTTCCACGTTCGCCAGATAGAGCCGCCGGATCATGTAGTCGTACAGCATATCGAGATTGTTGGCAATCTCGCCACCCTGTTCAAAATCCAGGGCGCCCCGCAGGGCATCGATGACCGAGATAATCCAGTTGATCTGGTTGTTGCGCGCTTCATGTTCCTTGCGCAGAATCGACCCCCTGGCGTTTGCCATGCCATCCAGGGCCCCGCTCATGAGCATCTGCACAAGCCGGAACGGGGTAGCATACATGGCCTCGGACGAGGCTGCTTGACGATAACTGTTGATTGCCGACTGTTTTACCATTACTCCACCCATTTATTCCCGTTCAACTGATCACCGGCTCAGTTGTTTTTATTCAAGGCCGCCAATTGATTCGTCAGATAGTCGCTGGTGCTGGTCAGAATCGACATGGTTTTATCCAGGGCCGCGAACTGTTCGACCAGCATGGCCTCATAGCTCTGAATATGCAGTTCCTGTCGATCCATCTGAGTCTGCAGCGAGTCTTTCAGTCTGTCAAAGGAATCGTTTTTGCTGTCCAGCATGCCACCCACGTCGAGCAGCTGCTCCGCATAGTCGTTGAACCGGCTGACATAACCGGAAGTCTCATCGGACAGGATCTGCACGACTCGATTGAAATTGTCGGACAGGGCCGTGGACAGTTCCCCGCTATCGACCGACAAAACCCCATATCTGTCCCGGGTAATGCCGATCTCGAACAAATAGGCGTCGGCTCCGTCGAGACTCGCCGATTGATTGAGCACATCGACGAAGCCCTGGCGGATATTGCGCACAGTTGAATCATTGTAGAGCGATCCGGATTCCAGATCGTCGATCTGCGAAAACAAGGTGTTGTAAGCATCCACGAATGCGCTGATTTTCTCTTCGATCTGGGAGTTGTCCCGGGCCACACTGACGGTGGCGGATCCCACGGCCGTAAGATTCAGGGTCACCCCAGAAACAGCGTCTGTCACTGCATTGGTGGTGCTTTGGATATCGAAACCATCGATGCTGAGCAGAGCATCCTGTGCCGTTTCGATCTGCTCGGCCAGCCCATCACCCCCCGCGCCGATGTAGAACAGTCTCGAGAGTCCGTTTTCGTCGGTATTGTTGCCATCGTCCCCATCCACGACACTGATGTTGATGGCATTCGCCGCTCCGGGATCCTGACTGCTCAGGATCAATCGGCTGCCACCCGACTCGTTGAGAATGGTCGCCATGACACCCGGATTGTCGGCGGCATTGTTGATGGCGTCCCGTAACCCCGACAGGGTGTTGTTGGTGGCGTCCACGGTCAGATCCAGGGTATTGCCATCGACCGTGATCGACAGGGTACCCGTACCCACTGCGGTGTTACTGTCGGCGTAGGCGGATGAAGCCAGTTTGTCCCGGCTGGCCAGTTGAGTGACCACCACATCGTAGCTGGATGGCACCGCCGAACTGTCCGCGGAGACGCTCGCCACGCTCTCATCCGTCGAGGTTGAACTGAATGCCGCGAAACCCGCGGCACCCGTCAGATCCTGAATGCTGCTTTGAAACGTAGCGATGGCGCTCTTGAACAGACCGAAATCGCTGATCTTTTCATCGAGTTGCTTATCCCTCGACTGCAGGGTCTGCAACGGCTGGCTCTCAATATTCACCAACTGGTTGATGATCGAGTTCCAATCCGACCCGGTACTGATACCTGAAACACCTATTGTCATAACCTTAGCCCCCCAACGAGGTGAGCACCTGTCAACTACTATACATTGTCGTCCAATAACACGCCCGGAAGTATCCCTTCACTGCTTTTTTGAATCTGGGAAATAACATGCAAGATCTG
>JARRNW010000070.1:0-10674 GCA_037384565.1 Candidatus Thiodiazotropha sp. | reverse complement strand
GTTGATCGATTGTGTGTGGCAGGGGATGTTGCCCGGTCGACTGTCGGAACTGAAGGAGCAGGCGGGCTGAACGAAACCCGCTAGCCTGGATATTCCTGAATCAGGTCTCAATCTATTCAACCCCTGGATTTCTTGCTAAATCCGCCCTCTTACACTGTCCTCCTGGCCTTCCGCCATCGAGTGACCTGTTACATAACAGCGTTCTCTGTTACATCCCGATACAAGCCTCAACAAGCCCACCACCTCAGCCTTCTCACTCGGACTCTATTTCGGGCTGGCTGAACAGCCTCGGTCTGTTGAGACCCTGGTGGTGGAGCAAGGCGATCACGAGCTGGTGATCCGGGTGACCGGCGAGGTGATCAACGATCGCCAGGTTAAGCTCACCGCCCTGGTGGATGGTCAGGTGATCAGGATCGAGACCGCTTTGTGTGCCCGGGTAGAAACGGGCCAGGTACTCGCCGCCATAGACAACCAGGCGGCGGCAGCGAGCCGACAACGGGCCCAGGCCTATCTGCAGCAGGAGGACGTACGTCGCCGTCAGAATCGGCTGGCGCAACTCAGGGCCCGCTATATCGGTTATATCTTTCAATCCTTCAATCTGATACCGACCCGCAACGCATTGGAGAATGTGGCCTTGCCCCTGCTCTATCAGGGGGGCTCCGTATGTCCGTAAACGGTGCATCCATGCACCACTTCTCTACTGAGTTCTATGCGACTATTGTGGTTGATCAAGGGTCGGAGGTTTAGGTTGTTTTACATCAGCCTTAATCTCAGCCCCCCGTAATCCTAAATATGACTGTGCAGTACTACCTGTGAGATTCATGTTTGAGTCGAAACTACTAGATAAAGTATTACTGGAAGCATCCCAAATACTTGGAACGGGAGCATCATGAACATTATTTTCAAAATATACAATATCACCCGTATCTAACCCGCCAAGAGCTCCCGAGATACTATTGCGTTTAATAAAGCTTGGACCACCTCCGCCACCGCCCCAATTTGTGGCAATTGCTCTTTTTCTAGAGTCGATCATTTGGATTTTATTCCAAATCACTTCCACATTACTCCCGCTTGATGAGCTGCCACCATCAGAGGAATTTCTTAAATCAACCCCCCTTCCATCAGAAGAGTTAATTATAGAATTGGATCTGAAAGATGAGTATCGTCCATTGGCTTTCCAGCGAAAACCATATGAAGTGCTAGTATTATTAAAAATATTATTATCAACGACCATGTCATCACTTGAATACACAACCACAATTCCTGAGTTGCCGTCCAAACTAATATTTTGAAATAGATTATTGCGTATTACATTATATTGCCTGTGAGTATATGTGCCACTGAAAAAGAGGCAAGCAGGATTTTCAATAGGATTGGTTCCAGCTGATGTGGTGTTTTGAAAAGTATTTTCAAACCATACTACTCGATCTGAAGCATGGCTAACAATATGATAGTGACTGTTTGCATAGTTCGTTGCCATATTGTCGTACACTAAATTACCAAAATAGAAATCATCAAAAGAAGCGTTGAATTTACTTGACGAAAAGTTCAAGATTACATTTTCATCAGGATATCCAATATATGTTCTCGGATCATTAGATTGAAAAGTAAAATTTGCACTTGTGTTTTTTGGTACGTTATGGGTTCCCTCTCGCAGAATTACTAATTTATCATTACCAATTCCTTCAATATCACTGAGCGAATTGAAGGGGTTGTTTATGCTCCCATCTCCCCCGCTGGCTGAGTTGTCGTCAATAAACACCCAATTAGATTTGTCGACTAAGACTTTCCAGCTTACCTGTACGGCAGAACCATTCTGATCTGTGACCTTCACGGTGAAATCATATGTACCATCAACAGTAGGAGTCCAGCTTATAACTCCATAATCAGCATGACTTTCTAATTTTGTACCATTTGAAATCAGGGTACTGCCAATTAAGGCGCCATTAGGGGCAGATACAAGTTCGTATTTAAATGGATAAGCCCCGCCTCTTACTGCTACAGGTATTCTATATTCTATATCCGGATATTGATTTCGATGTCTTGCAAAGCTATTCGTTTCCGAATCAGGTCTCGGATAGGTTAAAAGCATGGGTAGATTTTCATCTTCAAAGTACCCTGAAGGTAATTGCCAATCAGTAACTCCTTGCTGGAATACGCCATGACTATCATTGATTCCAGCTGCGCTTGTACAGAGACTGTAGCCAAAGGAAATGCAGGCAAATGTAGATAGAATTACTTTATTATGAATGATGCACACAGAAATGGACCTCTACTACTAGGGAGATGCTAAGTATAAGGAGAATAACTGCTATCACCCATGTATATCAAGGCGGAAGGCTTGAGCCTGGATATTCCTGAGTTAGGCCTCAATCTATTCAACCCCCTTAATTTCTTGCACAATCCACCCTCTTACATTGCCCTCCTGGCCTTCCGCCTAAGTTCAGGCAACAGGCCGCCTATCCTTGTTTTGCTGTGCCGTGTAGACCTTGAACGCTCTCCGAGTAAAACAAGCATTTTATCCATGAACGCTTCTTTTCAAGTTATGAATTGTGACCAACTCATCAGATAAGATGGCCTGTGCCTGCTCTACGACACGGGCGTGATGTGTGAATACGATCACCTGTCCCTTCCTGGACAAATCATACATACCCCGTAACGCTGCTTCAGATCGATTATCATCAAAATCCACTAATATATCATCCACGATGAATGGCATGCTTTCAGCACTATCCATATACCGTTCAAGCGACGCTAAGCGTAGTGACAGATAAAGCTGGTCTCTTGTGCCTGAACTCATTCCTTCGACGAATACCTTTTCCCCGCCTCCTCGTACTCCAACAAGCACTGGTTCGTCTTTGTCGTTAAAATCGGTCACTAATCCATCGAATGAACCGAGCGTCAGTAAAGCAAAATGTTCGCTGGCTCGTTTAATGAGTGGTCCCTGATTCTCCCGGCGGTACCGTTCGATCTGGTCACGTAGGATCCTGCTCGCTAATTTCACGCGAACATACCGCTCAGCATCGCCACGGATCGAAGCGAGCTCAGCTTGGGCCTGGTCGGCAACCTGGGCAGCTCGATCGCTACCATCCATAAGCTCCAACTCCTTCTGCTCACGTCCTTTCGTCTGTGCCAGTTCAGTCCTTCGCGGTTCGAGCTCTTCATCGATCTTGCTGATAAGCGCCTCGATCTGTCCCGACAAGGTATCGGGATCAACATCCTGCACCTCAGCTTCCAGATCGGCGATACCGATACCACCTCCGGCCTCCTCGATCTCCCGCTCGACCGATGCGATTGCTGTCGTCAGTCGCACATAGTCGGATGAACGACGTTCAGCCTCATCCAGGTCAGCGTGATTTTCGCATTTCGCTTCCTCACATAAAGCATCAAGACGATCGGTCATTGACTGAATTGACGCTTCCGCCTCTGCCAGGTCCTGCCCCGATTGTTCGATCTGCTGTTCAATCTGTTGGCGTTTGCTCTGCTTTGCCAAGTTGTCCGATAGTAACGCGTTGAGGCGCCCAACAGCATCCTCTACTGGCAATTTTGAATGAGCCGGCGCTAACGCACCAACCATGGGTATCACTTCGTTACGAAACGCTTCTGCCTCCTCATCGATTGCATGGATGCGTATGCGCAATTTTTCCGCGTCGCCCAGTTTCACAAACAGGGTCCGTACGTTCTCGACGAAGTCATCGACTCCTGACAACGGCATCTCTTCAGGCAGACCGATATCCCGCATCACGGAACCCCACTTCACATTCCAGGCATCCATGGCCCGGGAAGCCAGCTTATGCTCCTCATCCGACGTTTCGACATTGGCCTCACGTTCGCGGATCTCACGATGCAGTGCCTCATAGGTCCGCCTGACCTCGTCCAGCCGCTCCCCCAGCGCCTCACAGGACAAAAGTAATGGTTCCAGCTCATCCGAGTCGACGTCAACGTCCCCAAGATCTTTCAGCAGATGTTTGAGGTGCTGCAAATGCGCGTCTCGCAGCCGTTGATGCTCATCAATCTTTTGTTCGTAAGATCGCAGTTGTTCCACCTGATTGCGCAACTTCTCGAACACGTCCAACCAAGCACGCATCTCTCGGGGGGTGCCGGGATCGAGATTGCAGGGTACCCATTGCGCATGCCAATCCTCATTCAGCCGGTTTCGTTCCCCGACCGCCGCATCAAGCTGATCTGCCAGCTTGCGGAGCTGTTCCTGTGTACCCTCCTGCTTCGCCTGCAGACTAGCCAACGCGTGAACCCGATCAGCCTCGCGACGTAATCGATCGGATACTTCATCCGCATCGGTCAGGCGGTGTTCGAACACATCCGGCAGTGGCCCCTCTGACTCAAACTGGCTCACCTCAGCAGAGACATCCAAACCCTCTACCCACTGTTGGCGAAGCAAACTCCATATCTGGTCGCGATTTTTTCGTGTCTCGATAAGCGATGCCTCGGTCGGTACTTCGCCAATGCGTACCACCTCATCGAGTCGGATTGACACGTCATGAAGTGAGTCTTCGAACTCGGTCCTTTTCTCTTCAAATCGTTGAATACGATTTTGTAGATCGTCAAAATCCGTTTCGTATCGCAGAATGGTTTCACGACCGGGAAGCGTAAGTCGCAAAACATCATCAAGCTCGCCTTTCCAGCGAGGGAGTCGAGCCAGGGCATTGGTGCACTCTGCCTGCAAGGCCGCCATCTCGCTTCGCGCAGCCTGGATCGTACTGTCTAAATCGCCCAGCTTTCTCGCACGCGCGATGGCTGTACGCAAAGCGTCCGTTTTCCGCAGTTGCGGAAGCTGATCGCATTCCTTCTTGACCGCATGAAGCCGCTTCTTGGCATCGCGCAGTGTGATTACCGATTGCTCCATGCGAGCATACAGCACGCCATATTGAGCACCCAGATCGACAATCTCTGCCCGTTTCCCAAGCACGGTTCGCAACTGCTCTGCGTCTTCCAGCACCAGACCGGGACGAATCTCCTTGATCAGCAACTCCGCATCAGTGCGCAGTTGCCTCATTTCAGCATCAAGATTTGGGCGATCCCGCATGGCCTTGCGGTGGCTACCCAAACGCATGTGCAGATCTTCGATATTCTCGGCTTTCTCCAATAGCGCCTCGTTGATCGACATACCAGCGAGTTGTTTACGCCACACCTCCAAACGAGGCGCCGTTTTCTCGACGATGGCCCTCGCCGATTCCATTGAGCTTACCGCCAATTGACGACGCTCCGTGAACTTATCCGATAAAATGATTACTTCGCCTAGCACGGCAAGCTCCTGCAATAGCCCCTTGTGTCGGACCAATTTCGGTATAACACGCTGAATCCGTTGCAGACGATTGACTTCAGCTCTCTGAGTTGCCAGATCATTTTGAATCTTTTCTAACTCTTTCTCCGTACGGGCCAAAGCACGCCGGTGCTCATCCCATTCCCTTGAAGACAGCGAGCGTTCTCGAACCTCTTTGCTGAGCTCTGTATACCTCTTGATAGCTGCATTAATGGCTTGCGTGGAACCTCTTGGGCGGAACAAGGCATCCGCCTGCATATCGAACTCTGCCAACACACCATGCAATGCCTGGCTACCGAGTGCCGCTGAAAACAACGCCTGCCCTACTTCACCTTTCTGCTCCAGGATCTCCTGACCGCCCGCCACCAAAGCCTGGTGGTCGATACCGAAAATCGTCTCAAAGAGCTCTATCGTGACACCTTGAAGAAACGGTGCTAAAACCTGCTCATCGAGAACCTCATCTTCCGATCCGAGCAGTGTATTCTTTCGCCCCTTTCTGCGTGAAATGATCAGCTCGGTACCATCATCGGAAAGCAACCTGCCTGCAATCCTAAGCCGATCGTTGGCGTGGACGAAATTGTCAGTGGTTCGCTCCGGGATACCGTACAGCAGGGACTTCAATGCCCTTAGCGCAGAGCTCTTGCCGGCTTCATTCGGCCCGTAGACGATATGTAGACCCGTCTTACCAAAGGACAACCGCTTTTGCGTAAAGGGACCAAATGCAACGAGATTTAGCTCAGAAACCTTCATCGTGAACTCATTCTGAAATCATGCGTTGTTATCAGTGGACAACAGGCGATGGACGAGAAGGCCTTTGATTTCTTCCAAACACTCCGCGAGCACCTCTGGACTGGCCGGATCGAACGGTTCCTCACCGCCGAGCAACTCGGCCGGTAGCTTCTGACGAAGCCCAGACAGCTCGTCGGCAAGTACAGCCGCAGATTCATCATCCAATTCCAGATCGCGAATGGAGCGGAGCAGACTGCTTAGGGCATCGTCATGATCCAGATTGCCCTCATTTAAAGTGGGAGCGGATGTCTTGATTGAAACCTTTTCCAACCAGACACCATCACCGCTTAACCCTGTCGCCAGTGCACGGTACTCCTGCACCCAGCGTTCATAGTTGGACTGGAGCGCTGAATGCGCGGCACTAACACCTCGCAGTAGAAGGCGAACTGCAATGGGCCGCCCTTGCGCCGCATCGGATTCATTTTGCAGGGCTTTACGCACCAGCTCGTAGACGTCATCAGCCGTTTCACTGGACGACACATCGAGGTCACAACGCGACCATCGAAAGACGTCTAGCTCCCGCTGCTCCACAGTCGCTATCTCACCCTGCTCCACAGTTACCAAAGTACAGCCTTTGGGTCCCAACTCTCGGGCGTGCCTACCCTGGATGTTTCCCGGAAACACTATCCAGGGGTTTTCACTGACCACCTCGCGTTTGTGGACATGACCTAGAGCCCAGTATTGGTACCCCTTGGACCGCAGACCGTCGACGGTGCAAGGCGCATAGGGCTCATGACCTGGTTTGCCATCCAGGCAGGTGTGTAGAAGCCCGATATTGAACAGCTGCGGATCCCCCTGTGGATAGGTCTGCGAGATGTCATCAGTTACCGCTCGAGTTGCGAAGCCCTGCCCATATACAGCGACGCCAAGATCTTCAAGAACGACCTGTTCGGGATGCTTGGTAGAAAAGAGCGTAACGTTATCCGGCAATCGAAGGTGCTTTGTGATCTGGCTTGCTGCGTCATGGTTGCCAGCAACTATGAAGACACGAATACCCGCCTCGTGAAGCCGATTCATACGATCGACAAAATGCAGACCTGTGTTGTAGTCCTTCCAATCGCCGTCGTAAAGATCACCGGCCAGTAACACGAACGCCACCTCCTCGTCAATTGCCAGATCGATGAGGTTATCGAAGGCCCGGCGTGTTGCACTGCGAATTTCATCCACGGGTGCCCCTTCGTAGCGCTCTAGGCCATGAAGCGCACTATCGAGATGAATGTCGGCGGCGTGGATATATTTCATCTTGAACACTTCCTCAATCTTATTTGAACACCCCATTAAAACCATAGATTTTCAGCTGGGTGAAACATTCGGGTTCACACTCTTGCTTTTTTGCCGTTGCGTCGAAATAGCAAATAATGCTAAATGAGGTCTGGCGCGAACGGCACTAGTAAGCAGGGTAACGGGAGGTCATGCTGTCTTGGCCTGCCGGAATAGGTAGGTCCATACCCACCGCGATACGTTGAAAGTCCAGTACACTCTCCTGTTTCACTTCGGATCCTTTTAACTAACTGCCTTCGGGTTAGCAGAATTGGCTTATCCAGCAAATAGGCCGGGTATGCGATGCTTGTTGTATCTTCGATGAATAATAGCGGAAGGCTAATATGGAAAATAGACTCTTTGTTAAAATCAACCTCTGGATTTTTTCCCTCGTGTTTGCAGCGGCCGGCTGCGCACACGCCGGTGTCCCGGCCCTGACTGTCAATGGCAATCAAATTTTAAGCGGCGGCCAAGTGAAAAGCTTTGCCGGAAATAGTTTCTTTTGGAGCAACACAGGCTGGGGCCAGGAGAAAATGTACAACTCCGGTGTTGTGGAATGGCTCAAGAATGATTGGAAAAGCACCATCGTCCGTGTCGCCTTGGGCGCCGACGAAAGTGGCTCTTATCTTGAAGACCCCGAAGGGAATGTCGCTCGAATAGAGGCGGTCGTGGATGCCGCCATTGCCAATGACTTGTATGTGATCATCGATTTCCACTCGCATCATGCTGAAGATAAGAGAGCCGAGGCGATCGCATTCTTCGAACGAATGGCGCAGAAATATGGCTCGTACAACAATGTAATTTATGAGCTCTATAATGAACCATTGCAGATCAGCTGGAGTCAAGTCATCAAGCCCTATGCCGAGGCGGTGATATCTGCTATTCGCTCCATCGATCCCGACAATTTGATTATTGTGGGCACCCCGACCTGGTCGCAGGATGTGGATGTGGCCTCCCGGGATCCGATCATGGGAACAAACATTGCCTACACCCTGCACTTTTATGCCGGCACCCATGGACAGAGTCTCCGCGATAAAGCGCTGACGGCCATGAACAATGGCATTGCCCTGATGGTAACAGAGTGGGGTTCCGTGAATGCCACCGGCGACGGCGCCGTTGCCGAAGCCGCCAGTAATGAATGGATGGCGTTTTTAAAGGAGCACAATCTCACCCACCTCAATTGGGCGGTGAGCGATAAAGACGAAGGCGCCTCGATCATAAAGCCTGGAGCGAACCCCTCTGGAGGCTGGTCGGCATCCGATCTGACCGTGTCAGGCACTTATGTAAAAAGGGTGATTTCGAACTGGGGTGCAGTCGACGATGGTTCCAATGACGGCTCGGATGACGGTTCCGACGATTCAACTGGCGATACGGATACACCTGTCGAAGGCAATGCGTCCTGCGAGCATCGAATCGTTAATGCCTGGCCGGGTGGTTTTCAGGGAGTGGTTCGGATTACCAACAACTCTGCCAACACGATCAATGGCTGGAATGTGAGCTGGTCATATGGGGATGGCACTACAATCAGCAGCAGCTGGTGCACGGAGTTGAATTTCAATGGCGGCTATACCGCCAGTAATCTAGGCTGGAACGGCACCATTGCGCCATCGCAAAGCGTGGAATTCGGTTTTATTGGGCAGGGCGGCGGAAGTGCCTCTCCGGTAACCGGCGCTGTTTGTGACGGCCGTTAGCCCGAATGTTTCATCGGGAAACGCGATGATCACGCCGGGCTCGTCGTTCTGATGCGGATTTTCGAGTGAGTCGATCCTTGGGTACTAACTGGCACTTCCCTGTGCCACTCCTCAATAACCCAAGCGATTGACGATTGAGAAAATACCGCAGCGGGACGGCGGGAACGGCGCGAGGGCGCATTCAGCGAGGGGGGGATCGCTAAGGTCAATACCGAGCGTTACGGCTGCGCCAATGCCCACAACAAGGGGACGACCGTGTGCCGGAATCCAGGTATCCTGACACAGGGGGCACCGTCCCGCCTTCTGGATCCCGGCATGCACCGGAATGACGGTGTTTTTAAGCGGGAGAACATTGCTCAAGCCATCAGGGCACCCACCTGTCTGCACAACGCGTACGCTATACTCATATTTCAGCATCTGGTGCTGGGCATTCATGAAAAAACCATTCAACCGGAAGAGACTGAAACAGGCAGCCAATGTATTCTGCTCCCGTGAAAAAGATCCACAAAGCCATCAAGCTGCTACCCGACATCGACTGGGTGGAGATCCCGGGCGGGGAGTTTATCTATGGCGAAAACGAGCAACAACAACGACTAACGCTGGATAGCTATTTTATCGCCCGCTACCCCATTACCAACGCCCAGTATCAGAGCTTCATCGATGACGGGGGATATGAGGAGGAGCGCTGGTGGCGTGGCCTGGAAGGGCAATCATCCCCTTGGGAATCGTCCTGGAGTCAACCCAATCGCCCCCGTGAGACTGTCTCCTGGTATGAGGCGGTCGCCTTCTGCCGCTGGTTATCGCAACAGCTTGGCTACGAGATACGCCTGCCCACGGAACAGGAATGGGAGAAGGCGGCCCGGGGCACCGATGGGCGGGAGTATCCCTGGGGTAACGGCTATAGAGCTGGGTTTGCCAATGTCAATGAAAAGGAGAAAAAGGATGGACCAAGCTATCTGGAACAGACCACCGCAGTGGGGCTCTATCCCCAGGGGACTTCACCCTATGGCGTCATGGACATGGCGGGCAATGTCTGGGAGTGGTGTCTGAACAAAAATGACAATCCTGCAGATACCACCATTTATGAAACTGGCGATATTCGGGTGTTGCGCGGCGGCGCCTGGCTCGACTATCCTGAGCTTGCGCGTTCCGCCAGCCGCTCCTGGAATCCTCCCGACCTCCGTATCTTCAGCAGGGGGTTTCGTGTTGTCTGTGCGTCCCCCATTTTACGCTGATCACTGTCTCACTGAGCCGCTGACCACTGAATCACCGCCCACTGAGAGCGCCGCGCAGGGTTGCTCGCGATTTTTTTGCTATCATGGAACTGCCGGGTAACCGGTGGGGCAACCCGATCAGCGCGCAACGGGTGTTGCGCGGCGGCGCCTGGAACAACCATCCAGAGAATGCGCGTACCGCCAACCGCAACAGGAATCAACCCGACAACCGGAACAACAACAGGGGTTTTCGTGTTGTCTGTGCGTCCCACACTCCGCTCGTGTTTCAACAGACTGGCATGCTCCGCTCACCAAGGTCGGCGGAGTGCGGTGAAACAGGCGGAATGGCGCGGGTCTGTCCCGTCCGCATGGTGGTTCGCCATCGGGCGCATACAAAACCAGGGCGCCCCCTGGGTGGTTCACCCCGGGGCGCCTTTTC